>JAYFRU010000145.1:0-7731 GCA_040946965.1 Burkholderia sp.
GAAGCCCGTCAGGCAGCGCTCTTGCCGCGCGCCGCCTGATCGCAAAACCGTGTCTATGTAACCGGATCCGATACACACCCAAGGAAACTGCCAGAGGCTCCAAATATCTCACCGAATCGAACGCAAATATCCGGTGCGCGTCAGCAGGTCCTCGCCGGCGCGTCGACTTCGCCGCAGAACACCAGCGGCGGCGCGCCGGCCAGCAGCCGGGCCTGGTGCGGCAGCTCGAGCCAGCCATCGATCAATACCCGCCGTGGCTGGCGCGGCGTGTCGATGCCGCGCACGGTGCTGACGACGATCGGGCTGATGGGCGGGCTGGCCGGGTCGGTGTTCGTGTCGAGCGTGATCGCGCTGACGCGCTAGCCGATGCTCGACTCCCTGCTGCTCACCGCACAACTCTCCGAGGAACGCATCGTCAAGCGCATCGAATACGTGATGGCGCGCCTGACCGGCTGCGCGGCCGCTGGTGCTGCTGGTGGGCGCTGGGCGGTGGCTGGATCGAGCATAACGGCGACCAGCCGCGCGAGGCCGATGCACCGGTCGACTACAGCAAGCCGGCTGCGGCTCCCTCGACGGCCTCGCAGTCGACGGCGGGCTGAGCCCGTCGCCGGGTCGCGCGAGTCGCGATCCGGCGGCAGCCGCCGGCCGCAGGACAACAGAGGAAACGGGGGAAAAGAAAAACGGCGCCGGACAAGCTCCCCGGCGCCGTTCGCGATCTCAGGCGGCGGGCTCGGCCCGTTCGGCCAGCGCCTGGGCCAGCAAGCCGGCGATCGTCAGCGCATTGAAGGTCGCGGTGTACTTGAGCGTGAACATCTCGAACATCACGCAGGCCACCATCAGGCAGATCATGAACGCCAGGCCGGTATCGGCCGTATGGCGTGCGCGAGGATTGGCGCGGCGCGCGCGAGCGAGCAGCACCAGCGGCACCGCGAACAGCGCCGCCACCGTGATCCCGCCGGCGATACCCGAGCGCAGCAGGTTGGCCAGCAGCTCGTTGTGCGGCCCGGCGTAGATCATCATCCGCGCCCGCTCGCTGGCGAACGAGGTGATCCACGGCGCGTCGAGGTAGGCACGGAACCCGACGTCGCCATAACCCCGCAACGGATTGTGCACGAACAGCGCGACCGCGATCTTCCACATCGTCAGGCGCATGCCGCCCGAGGTGTCGGGATTCGACTGGTTCATCCACTGCGAGGTTTCGGTATAGACGCTGACCAGCCGCTGGGCCGCACCGCTGAACACGGCGAAGGCGATCACGCAGGCCACTGCGGCGAGCAGCACCAGCACGATGGTCTTCAGGTTCAGGGCCGGACGGCGCAGCGCGAACCACAGCACCACCGCGATCGGCGCGAGCAGGAAGGCGGTGCGCGTCTGCGAGCCCATCACCAGATAGCCGCCCGCGATCAGGCCGATCCAGGCCAGCGCGCGCACGCCCCAGCCGTCCACCCGCCCCGCCGAACCGACCGAGAAGGCGCCGAGCATGGCGAGCATCAGCACATACACACCGAAGGTGTCGGTATCGACGAAGTAGGTCGCATAGCGCCCGCCCCAGACCGCCACCGAGTGCGGATCGAAATGCACCTGCACGATCAGTTCGAGCAGCGCCAGCGGCGCGGCCAGCCCGACGATGCGCACCAGGTCGATGCGCTTGTGGTGAAACACCAGCAGCACCGGAATCGCCACCAGCAGGCGCGAGGGCGCATCGAAGGCCTTCGCGATCCACTCGCCGCGCAGCCCCTGGCCGATCGCGACCGAGACGATCGGCGCGGCCAGCGCCAGCGCCGCCGCCAGCAGCGCGCGGCGGTTGATGCTGCGGCTCGCGTCGCGCCAGGCGGCCGGCAGGTCGGCCAGCGACAGCACGGCCAGCGCGATCAGGCAAAAGTTGGCGGCACCGCGCAGCGACATGTAAAGCAGCACGGTGGCGAAGCTGACCAACACCAGCGCGGTGTCGAGCCAGGGCGCGCCGGGACGGCCGACCACGTCGGCCACCAGACGCGGGAGTGCCGATTCGCGCGTGGCACCGGCAGGGGTTCGTTGATTGACTTGCATTATTCCCGGCCTCCCTTGACCGTAGATATCTTGGCCGAGGCGGCCGTGGGTTCGATCAACCAGCGCGCGTACCGCTCGCGCGCATCGACGATCTGGCGCGGAAATTGGCGCGGCTCGAGCGGCTGCGGCACATAGCGCAGCGGCCGGTCGAGCACGTCCTGCCCGGAGCGGATCCGGCTCTCGATATAGGCAACATCTTGGAATTCGTCGCGCATGAACTTCTGGGCGGCGACGCTCTTCATCTTGAGGATCATCGCCTCGGTGCTGGTGACCCACGAAAAATGCCAGCCCGCATCCTGGATGTGCTGGACTTTGTAGCGCCGGAACCAGGCGCGCTTGAGCGAACGCAGCAGCCCCGCCGACTTGTAGGAGCGCACCGCCGTTGACGTTGCCGAAGAACTGCGTCAGGTGCCGGTAGCTGGTCACGCGCGTGCCGATCCAGTCGGCGAAACCCTCACCGTTCATCAGGCGGTTGTTGAGGAAGTAGGCGTAGCAGTACTGGTGCAGGTCGGCACGCAGGTAGCGGCGCGGGTCGTACTGGCGCAGGCATTCCGGGCGCGGGATCTCGTCGAGGGCGGAGACCACGATCATGTCGTCGGGCGCCGCGTCGTGCAGGCCCTTGATCAGGTAGCTGCGCTGGTAGTTCTCGTTCTTCCACATGTCGGGCTCGCCCGGCGGCAGGCGGTCGATCGCGAGATAGCGGATCTTGTCGCGAAAGCGCGCGAAGCGCTCGCTGTCGAAATTGCGCGGCTTCTCGTCGCCGACCCGCGTGTAGCGCGATTCGGCGATCACGAAATAGTCGACGTGGTCCCACAAGGTCTCGAGCCGCAGCTCGAGCAGCATGTCCTCGTTGAAATAGCAGAAACAGTCGTAGATCTTCGGACGAGACGGATTCATCGGTGGCAACGGCTGCCGGAGCAAAAGAAGGGAAGGAACAAGTGCAAGGCTATCGTCCCACGCGCGGCGAAACCCTCGCGGACCGGCAGGCGCGGCTCACAGCCACTCGAACTCGGACTGCTTGCGCACGCCGTGCACGGTCATGCCGTGCCGGGCCAGCTCGCTGTCGCGCCAGTCGCGCACGCGGCGCACACGCTGCATTTTATCGAGCTTGCGCGACAGCCAGCTCTGGCCGAGCAGCCGGTAGTTGCGGCGCATGCCCAGGCCCTGCTTGCCGGACAGGCCGCGCTCGCGCTTCATCGCCGATTGCGTGATCGAGCCGTAATGATGGAGCCACGAGGAGCCGACGATCGCCGAGGCGATGTTGGCGCGCGCCAGCTCGGCGAAGAATAGCGTGTCCTCGTAGCCGAGCAGGGCCGGCGCGGCGCGGAAGTAACCGACCTCCATCCAGACGCTGCGATGCACCACCAGGCAGACCGCGTGGCAGATCCCATCGCGCCGGACCTCGCGCATCCGCTCGCTCCATTGCGGCGCGAGGCCCTGGAAGTCGTAGTCGAGAGCGCCCTCGAGCAGGGCCGGCGAGGCCACCTTCAGGCCGTGCCGGATCGCCGTGCCGATCAGGTTCTCGATCCAGTTCGCCGAGACCAGCACGTCGTTGTTCATCACCACGGTCCACTCGGCCTGCTGGTGCAGCGCACCCTGGTTCCAGGCCGTGCCGCAGCCGAGATTGTCGCGATTCAGGATCCGGCCGCCGAGCGGCAGCGTCTCCAGGTAGGCGCGGGTCTCGTCGGTCGAGGCGTTGTCGACCACCACCACGCGGTCGAGCGGCGTGCCGTGGGCGATCATGCTGTCGATGCACTGACGCGTGTAGTCGACCTGGTTGTAGACGGCAAAGGTGATGGAATAGTTGTGGGCGTTCAGAGCGCTTCTCCCCGTGGGTGTAAGCCTGCGCGGGCCGGAGGTCCCTCGGCGCACGGACGTCGGCGCAGCAATGCCGGCGGCCAGGCCGCCGGCGAGCGTCGCCAGGCCGCCGGCGAGCGTCAATTGTCGACAAGCCGGCCGAAACTGGCAAGTCGATGATCCGAAAGTGCCGGAAAATACATGATTTTTCACCGCTGCGCCGCTCGGCGCCATGAAAAAAGCCCGCTCGCGCGGGCTGCTTCAGGCCGGGAGCGCCGTTCAGCGCGGGCCGGGCGCCATCCGGGCGGCGCCGGCCGAGCGTGCTGCGGCACGCGAACGGCGGTTCAGCCAGGACGCGACCACCACGCCGAGCGCCAGCACTGCGGTCGCCCCCACCTCCAGCCGGTGCGCCGGCTGGGACAGCATCACCGCCAGCACCCCGACGATGAACAGGATCACGGCCCAGGTCAGCCAGGGGAAGGCCCACATGCGCAACGTCAGCGCGGTGCCGTCCGCATCGAGCATGCGGCGCATGCGCAACTGCGAGATCGCGATCACCAGGTAGACCAGCAACGCGATCGCGCCCGAGGTGGCCAGCAGGAAGCCGAACACCTGCTCGGGCATCACGTAGTTGGCGATCACGGTCAGGAAACCGAACGCGGTCGAGGCCAGCACTGCGGCACGCGGCGTGCCGCTGCGATCGGTGCGGCGCAGCGCGGCCGGCGCGTCGCCGCGCGAGGCCAGCGAGAAGAGCATGCGCGAGGCGGTATAGAGCGCCGAATTGAGTGAGGCAGCTGGCCACCGACACCAGCACGATCACGTCGACCACCGCCTTGGCGTGCGGGATCCCGATCAGCTCCATGGCCCGCTGGTAGGAACCGTGCGAGGCCAGCAGCGGATCGTTCCAGGGCACCAGGGCCGCCACCACGAAGATCGAGCCGAGATAGAACAGCGAGATGCGCCAGATCACCGAGTTGGTGGCGCGCACGATCTGCTGACGCGGATTGTCGGCCTCGGCCGCAGCGATCGTGACGATCTCGGTGCCGAGGAAGGAGAACATGGTGGTCAGCAGCGCCGCCAGCACCGCGCCCAGCCCGTTCGGCACGAAACCGCCGAGATCGACCAGGCGCGAGACGCCCGAGACCTGCGAGCCCGGCAGCAGGCCGAGGATCGCCGCGCCGCCGATGGCGAGGAACACCAGGATCGCGATCGCCTTGATCAGCGCGAACCAGAATTCGAACTCGCCGTAGTTCTTGACCGAGAACAGGTTGGTCACGGTCAGCACCGAGGTGATGCCCAGCGCGAAGACAGGTCGCCACGCCGGGAAACCAGGCGTTGAGGATGGTGGCCGCAGCGGTCGCCTCGATCGGGATCACCAGCACCCAGAACCACCAGTACAGCCAGCCGATCGAGAAACCGGCCCAGTGGCCGATGGCGCGATCGGCATAGGTCGAGAACGAGCCGCTGTCGGGCTGGGCGATCGCCATCTCGCCGAGCATGCGCATCACCAGCACCACCAGTGCGCCGGCGATCGCGTAGGCGATCAGCGCTCCCGGCCCGGCCTCGGCGATCGCGTGCCCCGAGCCGACGAACAGGCCCGCGCCGATCACGCCGGCAATCGACATCACCGTCACGTGCCGCTGCTTGAGGCCGGTGCCGAGGCCCGAACCGTTTCCTGCTGCCATGTCTCCTCCTGGATTCGATGGGGTCGCGACGACCCGGGACCGAACGCCGACGCAAGGCGCAAGCCCGCCCGCCACGCCGTGGCCGCGCGAGGGTGGCGCTGGTCATGCCGGGAGGGAGGGCATGTGCGAGGCAGGCTCGGATGGCGAGCCGGGCCGCCGGCGGCCCGCTTGCCGGTGCGCGGCCTGCAAAGGCGGCGTTCGGAATTACGAAAGCGTAAGCAGGCGCAGGCGAATCGAATGAGAGCCAATTGCGGTCGATCGATAGGGCCAATTTGCCGCAGCCAGGGCGCGGCGGCGGCCTTGGCCGCTCGACTCAGTCATGGCTGGCGTCGAACGCGGCGACCTCGCGTTTCGGCGCGATCTCGCGCCAGCGCTGGCGCAGCAAGGCGGCCAGGTCCACCGGATCGGCACGCGAAAGCCTCACCAGCACGGTCGGCCAGCTCAGGTAGTGATCGGTCACGTAGTAGATGTCGGGTTCGGTCTCGATCAGGTGGGCGCGCTGGTCCGGGCCCACACCGCTCACCACCAGCGTGTCGCCGTCCTCGCGCAGGCGCGCGAGCAGATGGCCGCGCACCTTCAGCGCGGGCGTGCCGTAGGAGCTGCCCGCCTCGACCGAGGCCCAGGCGAGCGCGATCCGGCTCAGTTCGTCGTAGGTCATGGCGCCTCCAAGCCAGGGGGATGCCGGGCAGCGGCATGGCGCGCATCGCCCGCCGTCGATGATAGCCCTGCGCGCCGCCTGCCCGGCAAGCGGCGGGCACCGCCGTCGCCCGGCGCCCCTCGCCACCCTCGCCGCCTTCGCCGCCTTCGCCCGTGCTCGCGGCCCGCGCGCGCCGCGCAGTACTACAATACGCGGTCTCGCCGCGCATGCGCGCGGCGCCCCTGTCCGCAGCGGACCCTCCGTCGCCCGTTCTGCCGCCCCGCGCGGCCGGCGGCGGCCCCAACCTTCACGAGTTTCAACGACGCAGATGGCCCAATACGTATTCATCATGAACCGGGTTGGCAAGATCGTGCCGCCCAAGCGCCGGATTCTCAAAGACATCTCGCTGTCATTCTTCCCCGGCGCGAAGATCGGCCTGCTAGGCCTGCACGGCTCGGGCAAGTCGACCCTGATCCGCATCATGGCGGGCGTCGACAAGGACATCGAGGGCGAAGCCACGCCGATGCCGAACCTGAACATCGGCTACCTGCCGCAGGAACCGCAGCTCGACCCGAGCAAGACGGTGCGCGAGGCAGTCGAGGATGGGCTCGGCGACGTGTCCAGCGCGCAGAAGAAACTCGACGAGATCTACGCCGCCTATGCCGAGCCGGACGCCGACTTCGACGCGCTGGCCGCCGAGCAGGCCAAGTACGAGGCGATCCTGGCCGCCTCCGACGGCGGCAGCCCCGAGCAGCAGATCGAGATCGCGGCCGACGCGCTGCGCCTGCCGGCCTGGGACGCGAAGATCGAGCATCTGTCGGGCGGCGAAAAGCCCCGCGTGGCCGCTGTGCAAGCTGCTGCTCGAGAAGCCCGACATGCTGCTGCTCGACGAGCCGACCAACCACCTCGACGCGGAATCGGTCGAGTGGCTCGAGCAGTTCCTGACGCGCTTCCCCGGCACCGTGGTGGCGGTCACCCACGATCGCTACTTCCTCGACAACGCGGCCGAGTGGATCCTCAAACTCGACTGCGGCCACGGCATCCCCTGGAAGGGCAACTATTCCAGCTGGCTGGACCAGAAGGAAGACCGCCTGAAGCAGGAAGAAGCCACCGAATCGGCGCGCCAGAAGGCGATCAAGAAGGAACTGGAGTGGGTGCGCCAGAACCCGAAGGGCCGCCAGGCCAAGTCGAAGGTGCGGATCGCCCGCTTCGAGGAACTGAGCAGCCAGGAATACCAGAAGCGCAACGAGACGCAGGAAATCTTCATCCCGGCCGGCGAGCGCCTGGGCAACGAGGTGATCGAGTTCAAGAACGTCAGCAAGGCCTATGGCGACCGCCTGCTGATCGACGATCTCAGCTTTAAGATCCCGGCCGGCGCGATCGTCAGCATCATCGGCCCGAACGGCGCCGGCAAGTCGGCCCTGTTCCGCATGCTGACCGGCAAGGAGCAGCCGGATTCGGGCGAGATCGTGCACGGCCCGACCGTCAAGGTAAGCCGCTGCGCGGCGACTAAAAGCGCGGGGACGTGCAGGCTCACGCACGAAGAAGGCCGATCGTGTGCGA
>JAYFRU010000146.1:0-7695 GCA_040946965.1 Burkholderia sp.
CGGAACAAGGGCTTCGCGGCGGCCGTATCGGCCGGATCGAGCGCGCCGATGTAGGTGGCGGTGCCGAGGTCGGAAACCAGCATGAAGCCGGCCGCCAGGTCGGTTTCGAGCACCCGAGGCGCATGCAGGCCGGCGATCTGCACGAACTCGCGGCATTTCTCGGGCGGCGGCGCATCCACCGCGATCGCCGTGCCGCCGGGCTCGGTGCCGCTCGCGAGCCGGAAATAGCGCCGGAAGCTGGCGTCGGCCGAGGCCGGGGCGAGCGTGTCGAGCGCGAGCGCGTGGCGGCCGGCGTGCGTCGCCAGCCAGGCGCGCAGTTGATCGAGGCGGCTGTCGGTGGCCGGAGCGGGAGACTGGGCGGCGGAAGGGGGCGTCATCGAAACGGAAACTCGGGGGAGGGGGGAACGTCTTGCCATATAATACCCCACGACTTTTTGACGCGTCCCGTGTCAATCCCCGCCGGTCGCGGGTTCGCAGCGCGCCTGCGGCCCCTCGTTGCCCCCGCCGATCGCCTGGCTCGTGTGCGCCCCGTCGCCGTCACGCCTCGATTGCGTGGTCCGCGATGCGCGAACGCCGGGGCCTGACGGGGCCGACTCGCCCGATATCGATGCCGCCTAAACTGATTTTCCCGCTCGTATCCCGCGAGCCCGCGATGCGCAAGCGGCGCCTCACGGTCGCCCTGCTCGCCGTCCCCGGCCTCGTGCCTGCGGTCGCTCAGGCGCAGCTCGCGGGCGCGGCCGCGGATCCGCAGCCGTTCGGAGCGTCGCCGTGGGACCTGCGTCTGGCGCCCCAGCTCGAGGAGCACTCGCTGCGTCCCGGCTCGAAGCCGGCCGGTTTCGTGCTGGCCGATCACACCAGCGGCACCACCGATCAGGACCTGGCCGCCAAGGGGTCGGCCGAGCTGCGGCGCGGCACCACCATCGTCAAGGGCGATGCGCTGCACTACGATCAGGACACCGACATGGCCGATGCCTATGGCAAGGTCACGGTGTCGGGCAACGGCTCGACCTTCTACGGCCCGGAAGCGCACCTGAAGGTCGAGGCGAACCAGGGCACGATGGCCACGCCGAAGTACCGCTTCACGGCCAGCGGCGGCTCGGGCAGCGCGCAGCAGGCGGAGCTGCTCGACAGCGAGCGCTCGGTGATGACCGATGCGACCTATTCGGCCTGCCAGTGCGCGAATCCGGCCTGGTACATCAAGGGCAGCCGCTTCGAGTTCGACACCGGCGCCGACGAGGGCGTGGCACGCAACGGCACGCTGTTCTTCCAAGGCGTGCCGATCTTCGCCAGCCCCTGGCTGACCTTCCCGCTATCGGGAGAGCGTCGTAGCGGTTTCCTGCCGCCGACCTTCTCGCTAAGCTCGACCAATGGTTTCGAGCTGGCGGTGCCGTACTACTTCAACATCGCGCCCAACCGCGACCTGACGCTGACGCCGGAGCTCATCTCCAAGCGCGGCGTGTTCATGCGGGCCGAGTATCGCGACCTGTCGCCGACCTACTCGGGCGGCATCACCGGCGAATTCCTGCCCGACGACCGGGTCGCGCACCGTGATCGCTACGCGATCTACCTGCAGCACCAGCAGAACTTCGGTAACGGCTTCGGCGGTTACGTCTACTACAACAAGGTCTCGGACCAGGCCTATCCGGGCGACCTCGGATCGACCAACCAGTTCGCCAACGGCACCCAGACGCTGTACCAGCAGGAAGCCGGCCTGACCTACTACAACGGTCCCTGGTCGATCCTCACGCGCTACCAGCACTGGCAGACGCTGCAGCCGACGGTCGCGCCCTATGGACGCGAGCCGCAGTTGAACGTGAAGTACGCGAAGTACAACGTGGGTGGCTTCGGCTTCGGTGCCGAGGCCGACTACACGCGCTTCAAGATCACCACCTCGGATCAGCCGGAAGGCGACCGCGTGATGTCCAACCCGTACGTCTCGTACGGGGTCTACGGTCCCGGCTACTTCATCGTGCCGAAGGCGCAGCTGCACCTCGCCTCGTACGACCTGACCAACACTACGGGCGGCGTGCCGGGCCAGTCGAAGCGCTTCACCTACTCGATCCCGACGCTGTCCTTCGACACGGGGCTGGTATTCGACCGATCGGTGCGCCTGTTCGGGCAGGACTTCATCCAGACGCTGGAGCCGCGCCTCTACTACGTCTACACGCCGTACCGCAACCAGCTCGATGCGCCGCTGTTCGACACGGCCGAATCGGATTTCGGGCTGGCCGAGATCTTCACCACCAACACCTTCGTCGGCAACGACCGGATCTCGGACGAGAACCGCCTGACTGCGGCGCTCACCACGCGCTTCCTGGACGCGGCCACCGGCGACGAGCGCGCGCGCTTCGTGATCGCGCAGCAGTACTACTTCACCGACCAGCGCGTCACGCTCGACCCGACCCAGGCGCCGGCGCAGGCCCGGCATTCGGACCTGATCGTGGGCGCCTCGATCAAGCTCGGCGCCGGCTTCGCGTCGGAGACGGCATTCCAGTACAACGCCGACAACAACCAGCTGGTGAAGTCGAGCATCGGTTTCGGTTACAGCCCGGGCGAGCGGCGTGTGCTCAATGTCGCCTATCGCTACACGCGGGCCAACTCCTCGACGCTGGTCAACGAGCCGATCAACCAGATCCTGGTCTCGGGCCAGTGGCCGCTGACCCAGCACCTCTACGCGGTCGGCCGCTTCAACTACGACCTGGCCGGCAAGCGCGTGGTCGACGGTCTACTCGGCTTCCAGTACGATGCCGACTGCTGGGCAGTGGGCGTGGGCGTGCAGCGCACCGCCAACGGCGTGAACCTTTCCGGTCAGCAGAGTTCGGCGACGCGCTTCCTGGCGCAGCTGACCCTGAAGGGACTATCGAACATCGACAACGGCCTGGTGGCCGCCTTCAAGAGCGGTGTCCCAGGCTACACGCCGCTGCCGCCGGCCCCGCCGCCGCCGGCCCGATTCAGCAACTATGACTAACTTTCGCCCTGACACGGCGCCGGCCCAGCCAGCTTTCAATGGAGTCTTTGTGGCAATGAAGAAATCCCTTCGCTTTGCAGCAATCGTGTCGGGCCTCGCGGCCGTCATGTCGCTGCTGTCCGTTACGCCGGCGGCCGCGCAGGCGCTCGGTTCGAGCGGCGCGACGCTCGCCGACGAGGTCGTGGCGGTCGTCAACAACGGCGTGATCACGGCCCGCGAGCTCGACCAGCGGGTCGGCCTGATCTCGCGCCGGCTGCAGCAGCAGAAGGTGCCGGTGCCGCCGCCCGACGAACTGCGCTCGCAGGTGCTCAACCAGATGGTGGTCGAGCGCATCCAGCTGCAGAAGGCCAAGGACGACGGGATCGAGGTCAGCGACGCTACCGTGCAGAGCACGCTGCAGCGCCTGGCCGCCGCCAACGGCATGACGGTCGACCAGTACCGCGCCCAGCTCGAGGCGCTCGGCGTGCCCTGGAGCACCTTCTCCGGCGATGCGCGCAACGAGCTGATCCTGTCGCGCCTGCGCGAGAAGGAAGTCGACAGCAAGATCACCGTGACCGATGCCGAGGTGGCCAGCTACATCGCCAGCCAGCGCGGCCCGAACTCGGGTTCGCAGCAGGACGTGCGCCTCGAGCACATTTTCGTGGCCGCGCCGCAGAACGCGCCGCAGGACCAGATCGATACCGCGCAGAAGAAGGCCGACGGCCTGCTCAAGCAGGCGCTCGCTTCGGGCGCCGACTTCGAGAAGCTCGCCAAGAGCGCCTCGGAGGCGAAGGATGCCAAGACGGGCGGCGATCTCGGCTTCAAGGCGCCGGGCTCGCTGCCGGCCGACGTGATGCAGGCGGTCTCGCAACTGCGCCCGGGCCAGGTCAGCCCGACCCTGATCCGCGTGCCGGATGGTTTCGAGATCGTGCGCCTGGTCGACCGCCGGCCGTCCTCGGGCAGCGTGGGCGACTCGCCCAAGATCGTGCAGACGCACGTGCGCCACATCCTGCTGCGCGTGGGTGAGGGCAAGTCCGAATCGCAGGCGCGCCAGCAGCTGGTGGATATCCGCAACCAGGTCGAGGCGGGCGGCGATTTCGCCAACTTCGCGCGTACCTATTCGCAGGACGGTTCGGCCTCGCAGGGCGGCGATCTCGGCTGGATCAGCCCGGGCGAGACGGTGCCGGAGTTCGAGCGCGCCATGAGCCAGCTGCAGGACAGCCAGATCAGCCAGCCGGTGCGCGCCGAATACGGCTACCACCTGATCCAGGTGCTGGGCCGCCGCGACGCGGAAGGCTCGGTGCAGAAGCAGATGGGCATCGCGCGCCAGGCGATCGGTCAGCGCAAGGCCGAGCAGGCCTATGCTGACTGGCTGCGCGAACTGCGCGATTCGTCCTACGTGCAGATCAAGATCGGCCAGCCGCAGCCCTGAGCCCGGCCATCATGCGAGCCACCCAGCCCCTGCGCATCGCGATCACGACCGGCGAGCCGGCCGGGGTCGGCCCGGAGCTGAGCGCGCGCGCGCTGGCCGAGGCAGGGGAGCGCTGGCCGGATACTCGCTTCGAGGTACTGTGCGACGCGGCGCTGTTCGCCGAGCGCGCGGCGGCGGCCGGCGTGGATCCCGAGCGACTCGGCGCCGATGGCTGCGTGACGCTGGCGCATCGGCCGCTCGCGGCGCCCGCGCTGGCAGGCCGGCTCGACGCCGCCAACGGCCGCTACGTGCTCGGCCTGCTCGATGCCGCGATCGACGGCGCGCTGGCGGGGGACTATCACGCGATCGTCACCGCGCCGCTGCAGAAGAGCACCATCAATGACGCCGGCGTGCCCTTCACCGGCCATACCGAATACCTGGCCGAGCGCACCGCCACGCCGCGCGTGGTGATGATGCTGGCCGGCACCGGCGAGCGACCCTTGCGCGTCGCGCTGGCCACCACGCACCTGCCGCTCAAGGAGGTCTCGGCCGCGCTCTCGATCGAGGGGCTGGTCGAGACGCTCGCCATCATCGACGGCGACCTGCGTCGCCATTTCGGCCTCGCCGCGCCGCGCATCCTGGTCACCGGGCTCAATCCGCACGCGGGCGAGAACGGCTACCTGGGCCGCGAGGAAATCGACGTGATCTCGCCGGCGCTGGCGCGCGCGCAGCAGGCCGGCATCGACGCGCGCGGCCCCTATCCGGCCGACACGCTGTTCCAGCCGCGTTATCTCGAGCAGGCCGATTGCGTGCTCGCGATGTTCCATGACCAGGGCCTACCGGTCCTCAAGTACGCCACCTTCGGCGAGGGCATCAGTGTCACGCTCGGCTTGCCGATCGTGCGCACCTCGGTCGACCATGGCACGGCGCTCGACCTGGCCGGCTCCGGCCGCGCCGATTGCGGCAGCATGATCGCGGCGCTCGATACCGCCGTCGCGATGGCGCGCCACCGCCTCCAGGCTCGCGCGGACTGAATTCCCGGTCCGCCTTTGTTCGTTTTTCCGGATTCGATGTCGAACAGCAGACAGCACCAGGGACACTTCGCGCGCAGGCGCTTCGGGCAGAATTTTCTCGTCGATCTCGGCGTGATCGATTCGATCGTCAATACGATTCGCCCCCAGCGCGGCGAGCGCATGGTCGAGATCGGGCCGGGCCTCGGCGCGCTGACGGGGCCCGTGAGCGAGCGCCTGGCCACCCCCGAGGCGCCGCTGCACGCGGTCGAGCTCGACCGCGACCTGATCGGCCGTCTCAAGCAACGCTTCGGCGCGCTGCTCGAACTGCACGCGGGCGACGCGCTCGGCTTCGATTTCGGCTCGCTCGCGCTGCCGGACGACAAGCCCTCGCTGCGCATCATCGGCAACCTGCCCTACAACATCTCCAGCCCGCTGCTGTTCCATCTGATGGACTTCGCCGAGCGCGTGGTCGACCAGCACTTCATGCTGCAGAACGAGGTGGTCGAGCGGATGGTGGCCGAGCCGGGCAGCAAGGCCTTCAGCCGCCTGTCGGTGATGCTGCAGTATCGCTACGTGATGGACAAGCTGATCGACGTGCCGCCCGAATCCTTCAAGCCGCCGCCGAAGGTCGATTCGGCGATCGTGCGGATGATTCCCCACGCGCCGCACGAACTGGCTGCGGTCGATGTCGCGGTGCTCGGCGAGGTGGTCGCGGCGGCCTTCTCGCAGCGCCGCAAGATGCTGCGCAACACGCTCGGCGCCTATCGCGACGCGGTCGACTTCGACGCGCTCGGTTTCGACCTGGCGCGCCGCGCCGAGGATGTCGGCGTGGACGAATACGTCGGCCTGGCCCAGGCGGTGTCGGCGGCGCGACCGGCAGGCCGAGGCGCGCCGGCGGCGGGCACGGACGAAGGGCAGCTGTAAGCCGTTCGATTTGCGCCCGGCGAAAATTCCTCGCGTCTGGTAAATTCGGCCGTTCCCAGAAGACTGTTCCCCGCGGAGTCTCCCCATGCGAATGCTGCACACGATGCTGCGCGTCGGCGATCTCGATCGCTCGATCCAGTTCTACACCGAGCTGCTCGGGATGAAGCTGCTGCGCCGCAACGACTACCCGGAAGGCAAGTTCACGCTCGCCTTCGTCGGTTACGAGGAAGAAAGCGCGGGCACGGTGATCGAGCTGACCCACAACTGGGACACGCCCTCGTACGAGCTCGGCAACGGTTTCGGCCACCTCGCGGTCGAGGTCGACGATGCCTACGCGGCCTGCGAGCGGATCAAGGCCCAGGGCGGCAAGGTCACCCGTGAGGCCGGCCCGATGAAGCACGGCACCATCGTGATCGCCTTCGTCGAGGATCCGGACGGCTACAAGATCGAGTTCATCCAGCGCAAGACGCAGCACTGAACCATCGGGCGGGCGCTTCGTGCCCGCTGCCGCCGGACATGAAAACGGGAGGAGGTGCGCTCAGAGCGACGGCAGCAGCTCGGGCGGATGATGCTTGAGCGTGTGCCGCGCCTCGCGGAATTCGGGGAAGATCGATTCGACGGTCTGCCAGAAGGCGGGGCTGTGGTTCATCTCGCGCAGGTGCGCGAGTTCGTGCGCGACCACGTAGTCGACGATCGACATCGGGAAGTGCACGAGGTGCCAGTTCAGGCGGATCTTGCCGTCGCTCGAGCAGCTGCCCCAGCGCGTCGAGGCCGAGGACAGCGCATAGGCACGGTAGCTCACGCCGAGCTTCTGTGCATAAACCACCAGGCGCTCGCCAAAGATGCGTTTCGCCTCGCCCTGCAGCCAGCCCTGCACGCGATCCTTGATCTGCTGGGCATCGGCATGCGCGGGCAGACCCAGCGCCAGCACGGTGCGTTCGGCGTCATAGGCCAGCGTGCCGTCGGCCGAGGCGATCGTGATCGCCACCGTTTTGCCGAGATAGGGAATCTGCGCGCCGTCCCGCCAGTCGATCTGCGGCAGCGCGCGCTGCTCGATACGGGTCTGCCACTCGGCCAGCTTGGCGAAGATCCAGCGCCGCTTCTCGGCGATCGCCGCCTCGATGTCGGTGAGCGTGACCCAGCGCGGCGCGGTGATCGACAGGCCGCTGCCGTCGATCGCGAAGCCGATGGTGCAGCGTGCCGAGCGCTTGAGCCGGTATTCGAGCACGCGGCCGTCCAGCGTCAGCTTGCGCAGGGAACGGTCGCGCTCGGGCGAGGGCGAAGCGGGCGGCGCGGGCGCGAGCGGTCCGTCGCACAGCGGCAGATCGGTGCGCGTCAAGGTAGTTGTCGCCTCGGTCATGCAACGTGAACCTGTTTATGAGCCCTGATTCCGACCTCAC
>JAYFRU010000147.1:0-7597 GCA_040946965.1 Burkholderia sp.
CTCGCGTACGACGATAACGTCACGCCTGCGAGGTCCGCCGCCTCGACAGGGGCCTCCCAAGCCATGGCCTCCTCAGTACGCTGAAAATACCAGGTGTACCTCGCCGGCTTCTGCGCCGTAAGAGCGGGTTCGCTGAGCGCTTACGATGCGATGGGCTGGATGGGCGGGCCGGAGGCGGCGCGCCGTGGGGCGGTCCAAGTGGATCCCGCAGTGCGGGAAATGCCTCATTCGGCGCCGCGGATCCTCGTCCAGGGCGCGGTACACGGCGCGCCGATGCCGAACAGGTCGATCACGCGCGTGACGGTCTGGTCAACCAGCTCGTCGATCGTGGCGGGCATCGCGTAGAAGACGGGCAGCGGCGGGAAAATGATGCCGCCCATCTCGGTGACGGCGGTCATGTTGCGCAAATGGGCGAGATTGAAGGGCGTCTCGCGCACCATCAGCACCAGCCGGCGCCGCTCCTTGAGCGTGACGTCGGCGGCGCTGGCCACCAGGTCCGAGAGCCCGTGCGCGACGCTGGCCAGCGTCTTCATCGAGCAGGGCGCGACCACCATGCCGTCGGTCGCGAACGAACCGGAGGCGATGCTCGCGCCCACGTCGCGCACTGAATGGACCACGTCAGCCCGCGCGTGGACCTCGTCCTTCGCGAGCCGCAACTCGTGCTGGATGTTGAGCCAGCCGGCCGCCGAGACCAGCAGGTGGGTCTCGACGCCGCCTGCCGCGCGCAGCAGGTCGAGCAGCCGGATGCCGTAGATCGCGCCGGTCGCGCCGGTGATCGCGACGATCAGGCGCCGCAGCGGCCCGGGGCGTGCCTCCATCGAGGGGAGGGGCTCAGGCGGCGGCGAACAGTTGCTGCAGTTCGCCCGACTGGTACATCTCCATCATGATGTCCGAGCCGCCGACGAATTCGCTCTTCACGTAGAGCTGGGGAATCGTCGGCCAGTTCGAGAAGCTCTTGATCCCCTGGCGGATTTCCTCGTCCTCGAGCACGTTGACGGTCTTGATCTGGTCGACGCCGCAGGCCTTCAGGACCTGGATCGCGCGGCCCGAGAAACCGCACATCGGGAATTGCGCGGTGCCTTTCATGAAGAGCACGACCGGGTTTTCGTCGACGATTTGCTTGATGCGTTGTTGGGTATCCATGATGAACCTTGTGCTGATGCGGGGCAGAGAACGGGAATGATACTGGATTTCGGCAGGGCCGGCGGGCGACCTGCGGCGGTGCTTCGGGCCTGCCGCAGGACGCCGGCACCCCGGCGCTCAGCCGGGCAGGCGCCCACCGGTGCTGCGTTCGATCGAGGCCAGGTCGGTGAGCGAGGCCACCTGCTCGAACCCGGCGGCGGCGAGGATCGCGCGTACCGCCTCGGCCTGGTCGTAGCCGTGCTCGATCCAGAGCGCGCCGCGCGGCAGCAGGAAGGCCGGCGCACCGGCCGCGATCGCGCGGATCGCAGCGAGGCCGTCGGCCTCGTCGGTCAGCGCGCCGCGCGGCTCGAAGCGCAGGTCGCCCTGCTCGAGATGCGGGTCCCGGCACGCGATATAGGGCGGGTTGCTGACGATTGCGTGAAAGCGCCAGGCTGGATCGAGCGCGCCGTACCAGTCGCTCTCCAGGAATCGCACGGCGCCGCCCGGGCGTGCCGGGTCGAGCAGCCTGGCCGCGTTGCCGCGCGCCACCGCCAGCGCTGCGGCCGAGCGATCGAGCGCCCAGACGCGCGCGTCGGGCCGCATCGAGGCGATCGCGACCGCCACCGCGCCGCTGCCGGTGCCGAGATCGAGCACGGTCGGCGCGGCGATGCCGTCGATCGCGTCGATCGCGGTCTCCACCAGCAGCTCGGTATCGGGCTGCGGGATCAGCACGTCGGGCGTGACCGCGAATTCGAGGCCGAAGAACTCGCGCGAGCCGACCAGCTGCGCTACCGGCTCGCCGGCCAGGCGCCGCGCCGCGAGCGCGAGATAACGCTCGGCGTCGGCCGCCGCCAGCGGCGCGTCGGCGCGCGTGATCAACTGGGTGCGGGTCCAGCCGAGCGCGTGGGCGAGCAGGATCCGTGCGTCGACCGCCTCGAGCGGCGTGGCGCGCAGCAGCTCGGCGGCGGTGGCGGGCGAGGCGGTCATGGGCGAGTGCCGTTCAGTCGGTTTCGCCGAGCGAGGCCAGCAGCTCGGCCTGGTGCTCGCTCACGAGGGTCGCGATCATCTCGTCGAGATTGCCGTCCATCAGGGCCTCGAGCTTGTAGAGCGTGAGGTTGATGCGATGGTCGGTCATCCGGCCCTGCGGGAAATTATAGGTACGGATCCGCTCCGAGCGGTCGCCCGAGCCGATCAGGCTCTTGCGCGTGGCCGCTTCCTTGGCGTGCTGCTCGTGGTACTGCTTGTCCTTGATGCGGGCCGCCAGCACCTTCAGCGCGCGTTCCTTGTTCTTGTGCTGCGAGCGGTTGTCCTGGCACTCCACCACGATGCCGGTGGGCAGGTGGGTGACGCGCACCGCCGAATCGGTCTTGTTGATGTGCTGGCCACCCGCACCCGAGGCGCGGAAGGTGTCGATACGCAGGTCGGCCGGGTTGATCTCGACCTCGGCGATCTCGTCGGCCTCGGGCATCACCGCCACGGTGCAGGCCGAGGTGTGGATGCGGCCCTGCGTCTCGGTGGCCGGCACGCGCTGCACGCGATGGCTGCCCGACTCGAACTTCAGGCGCGAATAGGCGCCCTGGCCCGCGATGCGCACGATCACTTCCTTGTGGCCGCCCAGGTCCGAGGCGCTTTCCGACATCATCTCGACCTGCCAGCGCCGCCGCTCGGCATAGCGCAGGTACATGCGCAGCAGGTCGCCGGCGAACAGCGCGGATTCATCGCCGCCGGTGCCGGCGCGGATTTCCAGGAAGATGTTGCGTTCGTCGTTGGGGTCGCGCGGCAGCAGCATCGTCTGCAGCTCGGCTTCCAGGCCCGCCATGCGCTCGCGCGCCTCGCGGATCTCTTCTTCCGCGAACTCGCGCATCGAGGCGTCCGACAGCAGTTCCTGGGCGGTCGCCTCGTCGCTGCGGGCGAGGCGCCACTGCGCGTAGTGCTCGACCACCGGGCCGATTTCCGCGTGTTCGCGGGTGAGCTTCCGGTACTGGTCGAGATCGGCGGTGACGTTCTCTCGGCTCAGCAGTTCGTTCAGTTCGGCCAGCCGGTTCGAGAGCTGGCCGAGCTTGCTTTGCATACTCGTTTTCATGGTGTGGAGCGACGCTCCCGGGCGAGGATTCGAAAAGGAAGGCGGATGCGGCCGAAGCGCCGCGAGAGGGGCGACCGGCACCGCTAATGGTCGGCGCGCGGGCCGTGCGCGTAGAAACCGCGCATCAGGTCGATCAGCTGGTCGCGCTCGGCGCCGCTGGTGCGGTCCAGCGCGCTCGTCGGGCCGTGGATCAGCTTGTTGGTGAGCGCCTGCGACAGCGCGTCGAGCACTGCGGCCGGATCGTCGCCGCGCGCCAGCATTTTCTGCGCGCGCTCGACCTCGGCGCGGCGCAGCGCGTCGGCCTGGGTATGCATGTGGCGGATGACCGGCACCACGCTGCGCGTGTCGAGCCACTGCATAAAGTTCTGCACGCGCGTCTCGATGATCGCCTCGGCCTGCGCCACGGCGGCCTGCCGCGAGGCATTGCCCTCGCGCACGATCGCGCCGAGATCATCGACCGTGTAGAGGAACACGTCCTTGAGCTTGCCGACTTCCTGCTCGATGTCGCGCGGCACGGCCAGGTCGACCATGAAGATCGGCCGGTGGCGGCGCGCCTTCACCGCGCGCGCGACCGCGCCCAGGCCGATGATCGGCAGCGTGGAGGCGGTGCAGGACACGATGATGTCGAATTCGTGCATGCGCGCGGGCAGGTCGGCCAGCGGCATGGCGCGGCCGCCGAAGCGCTCGGCCAGCTTCGCGCCGCGCTCGGCGGTGCGATTGGCGATCACCAGCTCGCGCGGACCTTGTGCGGCGAAGTGGGTGGCGCACAGCTCGATCATCTCGCCGGCGCCGATGAACAGCACCTTCTGGTCGGCGAGGCTCTCGAAGATGCGCTGCGCCAGGCGCACCGCAGCGGCGGCCATCGACACTGACTGGGCGCCGATCTCGGTGGTGCTGCGCACCTCCTTGGCGACCGCGAAGGTGCGCTGGAACAGCTGGTTCAGGTAGGTGCCGAGCGCGCCGGCCTCGGAGGCGGTACGCACTGCGTTCTTCATCTGGCCGACGATCTGAGTTTCGCCGAGCACCATGGAATCGAGGCCGGACGCGACGCGGAAGGCGTGGCGGACGGCCTCGGATTGCGGCAGCGCATAGACATGCGGCGCGAGCTCGTCGGCGGGGATGCCGTGGAACTCGGCCAGCCAGCGCACGGCGGCATCGCGCGCGGGGCGATCGTCGGTCGCACAGTACAGCTCGGTGCGGTTGCAGGTGGAGAGAATCGCGGCTTCGGGCGTGTTCGGCGCCTGGCGCCCCAGGAACACGCTGGTCAGGGTGGATAGGGCAGGCTTGATCTGTTCGAGCGGAAACGCCACACGTTCGCGCAAGGCGACGGGTGCCGTGTGGTGATTGATTCCGATCGTGAGGAGCTGCATATCCGGGGGCTATCGTTTAGGTTCGCATTATAGCGTCTTGCCGCTTTTGTCACCGGGACGGCCCGGGTGAGGCCGCCATGCTGTCCGTCCCGGCCGGGGCGATTCGCCGCCAGGCGCGCCGGGGCGCCGCCAAAACCCTGCTCACGACAAGGTGGCGCGACTCCAGGTCGCAGCGATCGGCCGGGCCGACGATTGGAGGGTACGATGCGCCCGAAACCGGCGATTGGCAACCGCCAGGCACTCGATTCGACCCACTTTTTCAGGATAGTTGGAATTTGTGTGGACATATGAAGGAGAACCCCGGTCCGGCACTTATGTCTACTTGCCTTACGTTTGACCGACCCCTTACACTCGATCGCTAGGCAGGGCAATGTCGCGGACGGCCGCACTCTCGTACTCACTTTTATAATCCGGATCACCGGAGACGGCCGACGCGCGCCCTGCGATGACAGGTGTTTCGTTCACGCCCGGGGCAAGCTCGGATGATTCGAAAAAAAGGCGCTGGATGAACTGGTTGGGAATTGTCGTGCTCGGTCTCGACATCGGCGGCCTGGGCTGGTGGCTGCATCCGGCACGCGCCGGGCGCCGCGGCTGGCACGCCGCGCTGGTCGCCGGCCTCGTGGGCGCGGCGGCCGCCAGGATGGCCGGCAACCTGACCGGTCTGTTCCGCGACGGCGGCACGCTCGAATGGCCGGTCTGCGCCGCCGCCGCACTTGTCCTCGTCACCTTGACCACCGGCGCGCTTGCCCGCCGCTGAACTCCCCCCACACGGATGGAATCCATCATGAACGCCCGTCATCCCGACGTCTCCCCCATTTCCGCTCGCATCGCCCTGCTGCGCGGCGCGATGGCGCGCGAGGGTGTCGCCGCCTGTCTCGTCCCATCCGCCGATCCGCATCTGTCCGAGTACCTGCCCGAGCACTGGCAGGCGCGCCGCTGGCTGTCGGGCTTCACGGGCTCGGTCGGCACCCTGGTGGTGACGGCCGAGTTCGCCGGCCTGTGGGTCGACAACCGCTACTGGGTGCAGGCCGCCGCCGAGCTGGCCGGCACCGGCGTCGAGGTGCGCCCCTACGAGGCGGCCCTGGACGCGCTCGCGGCGCTGCCGGCCGATGCCGCGCTGCTGATCGATCCGCGCCGCGTGACCTTCGGCACCCTGCAGGCGGTGCCCAGGACGGTGCGCCTGGTGGAGGCGGTCAATCCCTCGACCTTCGCGAAGTCGCGCAAGACGCCGGCCGAGATCGAGCACGTGCGCGCGACCATGGCCCAGGATGGCGCCGCGCTGGCCGAATTCTTCGCCTGGTTCGAGGCCGCGCTGGGCCGCGAGACCATCACCGAGCTCGGCATCGACGAGCAGTTGACCGCCGCGCGCGCCGGTCCGGCTTCGTTTCGCCGAGCTTCGCCACCATCGCCGGCTTCAACGCGACCGGCGCGATGCCGCATTACCGCGCCACGCCGGAAGCGCACCAGACCATCGAAGGCGACGGGCTGCTGCTGATCGATTCGGGCGGCCAGTTCGTCGGCGGCACCACCGACATCACGCGGGTGGTGCCGGTCGGCACGCCCACCGAGGCGCAGCGCCACGATTTCACGATCGTGCTGAAGGCGATGATCGCGCTGTCGCGCGCGAAATTCCCACGCGGCATCCGTTCGCCGATGCTCGATGCGATCGCACGCGCGCCGATGTGGGCAGCCGGGCTCGACTATGGGCACGGCACCGGCCACGGCGTGGGCTATTTCCTGAACGTGCACGAGGGCCCGCAGGTGATCGCGCATTACGTAGCGGCCGATCCGCATACCGCGATGGAGGAGGGCATGATCACCTCGAACGAGCCCGGCGTGTACCGCCCGGGGCAGTGGGGCGTGCGCATCGAGAACCTGGTGATGAATCGCGCGGCGTCCCAGACGCCGTTCGGCGACTTCCTCGAGTTCGAGACCCTGACGCTGTGCCCGATCGATACGCGCTGCGTGCTGGTCGAGCTGCTCGACGCGGGCGAGCGGGCCTGGCTCAACGACTATCACGCGACGGTGCGCGAACGGGTCGCGCCGTTGGTGACGGGCGCGGCGCTGGCCTGGCTGGAAACGCGCACCCAGCCGATCTGAGGCCGGGGCGCCGGCCTGGCCCGGCGCCTTCGCGAGACCTGACACGAGGGAGAGGGCATGGCGATCAAGGCGGTGGTGTTCGATTTCGGCGGCGTGCTGATCGACTGGAATCCCGACTACCTGTATTGGCAGCTGATTCCCGATGCGGCCGAGCGGCGGCGTTTCCTCACCGAGGTCTGCGGGATGGACTGGGTGGTGCGCCAGGATGCCGGCCAGTCGATCGAGGCCGGCACGGCTGAGAAGCTTGCCGCGTTTCCCGAGCACGAGGCGCTGATCCGTGCCTTCTATGCGCGCTGGCCCGAGATGATCGCCGGCACCTTCGAGCCCGGCGTCGCGCTGGTCGAGCGGCTCCACGAGGCGGGCATGCCGCCGTACGGGCTGACCAACTGGTCGGCCGAAACCTTCCCTTATGCCTGGGAGCGCTATGCCGTGCTGCGGCGCTTCCGCGACATCGTGGTGTCGGGCCGCGTGCGGCTGGCCAAGCCCGATCCGGCGATCTACCGCGAGATGGCCGGTCGCATTGAGGCGAGCCAGCCGGGCATCGCGCCGGCGGAACTGGTCTTCATCGACGACAACCCGCACAACGCGGCGGCCGCCACCGCGCTCGGCTGGCACGGCATCCATCACACCGATTTCGAGACTACTCGGGCGCGCCTGCGCGAAGTAAGCGATCAGCGAACCCGCCCCTTGCGCCTCGGCGGCTGATCGGCTAGCGCTTACGCCTTCGGCTTGCGGACGGGCTTGCCGAGTTTCCAGGGCAGCAGTGCTTCGTAGTCGTCGGCCGTCTGCGCCAGCGGCAGCGCCTTGAACAGGTCTATGAGGTACCGATACACGTCGACGTTGTTCGTAAGCGCTCAGCGAACCCGCTCTTACGGCGCAGAAGCCGGCGAGGTACACCTGGTATTTTCAGCGCACTGAGGAG
>JAYFRU010000148.1:0-7596 GCA_040946965.1 Burkholderia sp.
CGGTCATGATCGGGAAGGACTGGGCGGGAGTTCGGGCGAGGCGCGATGGTAGCGGGCCGGTCGCCCGCCGTCGAGTCGAGTCGAGTCGAGTCGAGTCGAGTCGAGTCAGGTCGAGTCGAGACGCGCCGCCCGGCTCGCCGCCGCCCTCAGTCCGGCTCGCGCCGGTTGCCGGAGCGCAGGCCCCAGCGCGCCAGCGCCGTGTCGTCGCTGCTGCGCGCATCGACCCAGCGCTCGCCGGACGGCGTGCTTTCCTTCTTCCAGAACGGCGCTTCGGTCTTCAGGAAGTCCATCACGAATTCGCAGGAGGCGAACGCATCGCCGCGATGCGCGGCCACGGTCGCGACGAACACGATCTGGTCGAGCGGCAGCAGGCGGCCGACGCGATGGATGATCGCCACCTCGATGCCGGGCCAGCGCGCGATCGCCTCGGCGGCGATCGCCTCGAGCGCCTTCTCGGTCATGCCCGGATAGTGCTCGAGCTCCATCGCGGCCACCGTCTCGCCCTCGTTGAGGTCGCGTACCGTGCCGACGAAGCAGGCCACCGCGCCGATCTTCGGATTGCGCGCGCGCAAGGCCGCCAATTCCGCACCGACCTCGAAATCCTCGGTCTGGACCCTTGCCCTCGCCCTCGCTCCAGTCATCGCGCCCCCTCAGCCACCGGTCACGGGCGGAAAGAAGGCGACCTCGCAGCCGTCCGTGATGCGCGTGCCCGCGTCGGTCATCACGTGATTGCAGGCCATGCGCAGCGCGCGCCCCTCGGCCAGCGTCTCGGCCCAGGCGCCGCCGCGCGCGCGCAGCCAGGCGCGCACGTCGCCCACCGTGGCGATGCCGTCGGGCACCGTCGCCGATTCGCTGGCCACGCCGAGCGCCTCGCGCACGCTGGCAAAGAATTTCAGTTCGATCTTCATCGCTTTATCGGATTCGCAGGCCCGGCCGGTTCAGCCGAGCAATTCGGAAAAAGGTAGGAAGCGGACCGTCTCGCCGGCGCTGATCGCGTGGTTCGGCGGATTGTCGATCAGGCCGTCGGCCCAGACGGTCGAGATCAGCACGGCCGAGCTCTGGTTCGGGTAGAGATCGAGACCGCCCGCCTCGTTGATGCGCGCGCGCAGGAACTCGTTGCGGCGATCGCCGCTGCGCTGCGTGAAATCGGCGCGCAGCGACAGCGCGCGCGGCGCGACCTGGGTGGCGCCGGCCAAGCACAGCAGGAACGGCCGCACGAACAGCAGGAAGGTCACGAAGCTCGACACGGGGTTGCCGGGCAGGCCGATGAAATGCGCCTCGCCGCCGGCATCGGCCCCTGCGGCGGCCTCGCGGCGCACCGCGCCATAGGCCAGCGGCTTGCCCGGCTTCATCGCGATCTGCCACAGCGCGAGCCGTCCTTCGGCTTCGACGGCGGGCTTGACGTGATCCTCCTCGCCGACCGACACGCCACCGCTGGTGACGATCAGGTCATGCTCACGCGCGGCATCGCGCAGCGTCGCGCGCGTGGCCTCGGGCGAGTCGGGCACGATGCCGTAATCGCTAACCTCGCAGCCGAAGCGCGCCAGCAGCCCGCGCAGGGTGAAGCGGTTGGAGTTGTAGATCGCGCCGCGCTTGAGCGGCTCGCCCGGCATGGTCAGCTCGTCGCCGGTGAAGAACACCGCCACCTTCAGGCGGCGCCGCACCTCGAGGCTCGCACAGCCGACCGAGGCGGCCAGGCCCAGCGCCTGCGGCGTGAGCCGCGTGCCGGCCGGCAGGATCACGGCGCCGCAGCGGATATCGGGGCCCTGAGAGGTGATCCACTCGCCCGCCTTCGGCGTGTGCAGGAAATCGACCTCCTCGCCGTCCGCCGCGGCCTGCTCCTGCATCACCACCGCGTCGGCACCAGCGGGCACGGGCGCGCCGGTGAAGATGCGCGCCGCAGTGCCGACCGCCAGCGGCTCGGCCGCGTGGCCGGCCGGGATCCGCTGCGAGACCGGCAGGCGGCGCTCGCCGCGCGTCAGGTCAGCGACCCGCACCGCGTAACCGTCCATCGCGCTGATCGCCATCGGCGGCACGTCGAGCGGCGGCACCACGTCGGCGGCCAGCACGCGGCCGAGCGCGTCGAGCGTCGGCACGGTTTCGGAGCCCGCCAGCGGCACTGCCGCGCCGAGCAGCGCGGCCAGCGCATCGGCGGTCGACAGCATGGGGGACGGGAAGCCTGCGGAGCGGGAGTCGACATCTCGGTGGTCGTGGGGAGAGCGGAAGCCACATTGTAACAAGCGAGCCGCGCGCCGGTGCGATATGCCGCGCATGTCGAAACGCGCATGCCGGCGCCAGCGCCGTCGAGGCGCAGCGCGGCGCGGACCGGCGGCCCGGAAACGGCGAGGCCGCGCCGAGCAAGCCCGGTCGCGGCCTCGTGACATGCCATGGCCCGGCGGGGGCGAGACAAGCGGCACGCGATGCCAGCCGCGTCGCCCGCTGCCCCGCCGCCTGGTGCCTCAGCTGCCGGTGTGCGCAGCGATGAAATCCTTCACCTGCTGCATATCCACCTTCACCACCTCGAAGCGCTGCGGCAGCGCCTCGATGCCGTCGAACGCGGCGGGACGCTCGGCCTCGCGGCCCAGCGCCTCGCGGATCGTCTCGCCGAACTTGACCGGCTGAGCGGTCTCGAGCACCACCATCGGCACGCCCGGCTGCAGGTGCTCGCGCGCCACCTTCACGCCGTCGGCCGTGTGGGTGTCGATCATGGTCGCGTAGCGCGCATGGACGTCGCGGATCGTCGCCAGGCGATCCTCGTGCGTACTGCGACCCGAGACGAAGCCGAACTCGGCCACGCGCGCGAAATCGCCGCTCGCGGCGAGGTCGAAGCCGCCCTTGTGCTCGACATCGTGGAACAGCTGCAGCACGCGCGCCGGATCGCGACCCAGCAGGTCGAACACGAAGCGCTCGAAGTTCGAGGCCTTCGAGATGTCCATGCTGGGGCTGCTGGTGTGATAGGTCTGCTCGGCGCCGCGCACGCGGTAGCTGCCGGTGCGGAAGAACTCGGCGAGCACGTCGTTCTCGTTGGTGGCCACCACCAGCTTCTCGATCGGCAGGCCCATCATGCGCGCGATATGGCCGGCGCAGACATTGCCGAAATTGCCCGAGGGCACGGTGAACGAAACGCGCTCGTCATTGCTCCGGGTCGCGGCGAAATAACCCTTGAAGTAGTAGACGACCTGCGCAACCACGCGGGCCCAGTTGATCGAGTTGACCGTGCCGATCTTGTGTCGCGCCTTGTAGGCGTGATCGTTCGAGACGGCCTTGACGATGTTCTGGGCGTCGTCGAACACGCCTTCCACGGCCAGGTTGAAGATGTTCGGGTCCTGCAGGCTGTACATCTGCGCCGACTGGAACGCGCTCATCTTCTGGTGCGGCGAGAGCATGAACACGCGCACGCCGGCCTTGCCGCGCATCGCGTATTCGGCCGCGCTGCCGGTGTCGCCCGAGGTCGCGCCGAGGATGTTGAGGGTCTCGCCGTGCATGGCCAGCGTGTACTCGAACAGGTTGCCGAGCAGCTGCATGGCCATGTCCTTGAACGCCAGGGTCGGGCCGTTCGACAGTTCCAGCAGCGCCAACGTGGTGCCGCCCTCGCTGCCGAGCGGCTTGATCGGCGTGATGTCGGCGGCGTTCTCGCCGTGGCGCGTGTTGCTGTAGACCTCGGCTCGGTAGGTGCGGCGCGTCAGCTCGCGCAGATCCTCGGCCGGGATGTCGTCGCTGAACTTCGAAAGCACCTCGAAGGCCAGCTCCGCGTACGGCAGGTCGCGCCAGCGCGCGAGTTCCTCGGCGCTCACGCGCGGGTACTCGGCCGGCAGGTAGAGCCCGCCGTCCCTGGCGAGGCCGCCCAGCAGGATGTCCGAAAACGTGTGGCGCTCGCCGATGCCGGCGCCGCGCGTCGAAATGTAATTCATGTCGTCCTCAGTTGAGCGCTTCCATGCGCAGCTTCGTGACCTTGGAACGGATCGTCGGCAACGCCTCGATGCTCGCGATCGCCGCGTTCACGTTGCGCTCCACCGTCACGTGCGTGATCAGGATGATGTCGGTTTCGTCGCTGCCGCCGTCGGCCTGGTCCGATTCCTTCTGCAGCAAGGCGTCGATCGAGATGCCCGATTCCGCCAGGATGCGCGTGATGTCGGCCAGCACGCCGGTTTGGTCGGCCACCCGCAGGCGCAGGTAGTAGCCGCTGGTGACCGCCTCGATCGGCAGGATCGGCGTGTTCGACAGGCTTTCCGGCTGGAACGCGAGATGCGGCACGCGGTGCTCGGGGTCGGCGGTGTGCAGGCGCGTGACGTCGACCAGGTCGGCCACCACGGCCGAGGCGGTCGGCTCGGCGCCCGCGCCCTTGCCGTAGTAGAGCGTGGTGCCGACCGCGTCGCCATGCACCACCACCGCGTTCATCGCGCCCTCGACATTGGCCAGCAGGCGCTTCTCGGGGATCAGGGTGGGATGCACACGCAGCTCGATGCCCGCCTCGGCGCGGCGCGCGATGCCCAGCAGCTTGATGCGGTAGCCGAGCTCCTCGGCGTAGCGGATGTCGGTGGCGACCAGTTGGCTGATGCCCTCGACGTAGGCACGCTCGAACTGCACCGGCACGCCGAACGCGATCGCGCTCATGATGGTGGCCTTGTGCGCGGCGTCCACGCCCTCGATGTCGAAGGTCGGGTCGGCCTCGGCGTAGCCGAGTTCCTGGGCGGCCTTCAGCGCGGTGGCGAAGTCCAGGCCGCAGTCGCGCATCTCCGAGAGGATGTAGTTGGTGGTGCCGTTGATGATGCCGGCGATGTACTGGATGCGGTTGGCGGTCAGGCCCTCGCGCAGCGCCTTGATGATCGGGATGCCGCCGGCCACGGCGGCCTCGAACGCGACCATCACGCCCTTCTCGCGCGCGGCCGCGAAGATCTCGCTGCCGTGCACGGCGACCAGCGCCTTGTTGGCGGTCACCACGTGCTTGCCGGTGGCGATCGCGCGCAGCACCAGCTCGCGGGCGATGCCGGTGCCGCCGATCATTTCGGCGACGATCGAGATCGACGGATCGTCGACCACGGCCTGGAAATCGGTGCTCAGATCGACGCTCGCGCCGCCCAGCGCGGCCTGCGCCTTGGCCGGGTTGCGCAGCGCGATGCGCGTGATCTCGATGCCCCGGCCGGCGCGCCGTTTGATTTCTTCTTGATTACGGCGCAGCACCTCGAAGGTGCCGCTGCCGACGGTGCCGAAGCCCAACAGGGCGACTTTGATCGGTTCCATGCTGCGTGTGGTTGCGGTTTGAAGTTGAAAGACGGAAGCGGCCACTCAGGCCGCGTGACGTTTGCGATAGCCGTCGAGGAATCGCGCGATGCGATTGCTCGAGTCGGTCAGATCGTCGATGTTCGGCAGGAACACCACGCGGAAGTGATCCGGGGTGGGCCAGTTGAAGCCGGTGCCCTGCACCAGCAGCACGCGCTCCTTGAGCAGCAGGTCCAGGATGAATTGCTGGTCGTTCTGGATCGGGTAGAGCTTCGGGTCCAGGCGCGGGAACATGTAGAGCGCCGCGTCGGGCTTCACGCAGCTGACGCCCGGGATCGAGGTCAGCATGTCGTAGGCGAGCTCGCGCTGGCAGTACAGGCGCCCGCTGGGCACCAGCAGCTCGTTGATGCTCTGGTAGCCCCACCCAGCGCGGTCTGGATCGCGAACTGGCCCGGCACGTTGGCGCACAGCCGCATCGACGAGAGGATCCCGAGCCCTTCCAGGTAGTCCTTGGCGCGCGCGCGGTTCTCGCCGTGCAGGCCGGCCACGAACATCCAGCCGGCGCGGTAGCCGCAGAAGCGATAGCTCTTGGACAGGCTGTTGAAGGTGACCGTGATCACGTCCTCGGCCAGCGAGGCCAACGCCGTATGCGTCTTGCCGTCGTAGAGGATCTTGTCGTAGACCTCGTCGGCGAAGATCAGCAGGCCGTGCTCGCGCGCGATCGCGATCAGCTCGCGCAGCAGCGCGTCGGTGGGGTTGTTCGGGTTGATCACCACCAGCGCCTTGGCGTTCGGCGTGATCTTGCAGCGGATGTCGTCGGTATCGGGCATCCAGCCGTTCTGCTCGTCGCACATGTAGTGCACCGGCGTGCCGCCCGACAGGCTCACGGCGGGCGGTCCAGAGCGGGTAGTCCGGCGCCGGCAGCAGCACCTCGTCGCCGTTGTTGAGCAGCGCCTGGGTGGCCATCACGATCAGTTCCGAGGCGCCGTTGCCGATGTAGATGTCGTCCAGGCCGACGCCCTTCACGCCCTTTTCCTGGGTGTAGTGCATCACCGCCTTGCGCGCCGAGAACACGCCCTTCGAATCCGAATAGCCCGACGAAGCCGGCAGGTTGCGGATCATGTCCTGGATGATCTCGTCGGGCGCCTCGAAGCCGAAGGGCGCCAGGTTGCCGATGTTCAGCTTGATGATCTTGTGCCCTTCCTCCTCGAGGCGCTTGGCGTGCTCGAGCACCGGGCCGCGAATGTCGTAGCAGACGTTGAGCAGCTTGTTGGATTTCTGAATCGGTTTCACGGCGGGCACGTTCCTGGGCAAGGCCTGCGGGTCAAGAGAAGGGGGTCGAAACTGGAAAGCGGCGGATCGGTGCGCGCTGTCTAGGAAGACGGTCGGGGAGCGTAGCCGGACGCAGCTTGTAGCGACGCGCGACGCAAATGCCGCCCGGGAGCGACATAATAAGGTATAATTTAGCGGGTTTTCACCCGCTTTCGCAATGCACCATTCCGGCTCGCCGGCCCGCGCCATGCCCATCGGCACCGCTCGCGGCCGGCGGCTCGGGTGCCCGAGCCCTCGGCTCCCGGCACGCCGGGCGCGCCCGCCCCGACCGGGCGCGGGCCAAAACGGTGCAACCGGCCCAACCGATACTGCGGACAACGATTTGAAACTGCATCAGGACCCGAGCGAGGCGCTCAATACCGTCACCGGCTACGGCCCCGACTACGTCGACATCAACCTGGCACGCCACGAACACAGCGTGATCGTGCTGCCGGCCGCGCCCGTGATGGCCTGGCCGGTCGATGCCTTCGAGGCGCTGGAGGCCCACCACTTCGAGCTGCTGCTCGATCCGTCCCCGGAAGTCGTGATCTTTGGCAGCGGCGCGCGCCTGCGCTTCCCGCATCCGCAGCTGACCGCCGCGCTGGCCGCGCGCCGGATCGGCGTGGAGACCATGGACTTCCAGGCCGCCTGCCGGACCTACGACATCCTGATGGCCGAAGGCCGCAAGGTGGCCGCGGCGCTGCTGATCGAACGCCCGGCCGCCTGAGGCGCGCCGCTCGTCCAGGCGCCTCGCCCCTGGCCCCCGTCATCCCGATCCCTCCCATCATCCGAACCGACATCGAGGGATCGAAGCGCCTTTAAGTGAACCACCCCGCAGCAAGCTGCGGGGCATCTAAAACCATCACGCTAAAACAGCGCGAGCTGATGATCCGAATGAAGCTTGTCATATTCCTTGCCCTGATTCTTGACGTACCTACCGATCATCGACTCGTCACCGTGCTTGCCGACCATACTGGCAAAGTAGTCATCTGACCAGAATTCGCCGCCCCACAGTTGCTTCTTTACATGAGGACATCTCTTGAACATCTCGCGCGCTGTCAAACT
>JAYFRU010000149.1:0-7557 GCA_040946965.1 Burkholderia sp.
AAGATCACGCCTTGAGCGACAGCGCGATCCCCGTTCGTTACGTCGTCGCGATAGCGAATGCGGATGCTGGCGGAGCCGATGTCTACCGACGTGCCGCCCGTAATGCGTTCCTTTCCGTTTAGCTGGAGGACTGCGCCCCAGACGGCCGCATATTCCGCCCAAGCGTCAATCTCTTGCCCTGTATCCGGATCGCGGCCGGACGTTCGCCGCTGTAGTGACACCTTGTTACGGAGTGTCCCGGCACGGAGGCCGGTTACGACGCGCCGTGTTGGTCGGCTGGGAATGTTTCTCACGCTAGAGCCGGGTCGCGGTCCCGCATGAGTAGTGATTGGACTGCGGGACCGATCGGATCGTTGGCCCCCTCGCGGTCTTCGTAGAGAGAGGCGAGGACCAAGAGAACTGCGGTGCGGATGCGTGGCGGCACGCTGTCCGCTGTGTATGCCGCTGCCTCAACTGTCTTGAGGTAGCCTACGACGATATCGCTAGCCGCTGCGACGAGGCTTGTAAGTTCCGCGTCGCTATCAGGATCGGTGATTCGCAGTTGTGCTTTTGCTTGCGCGAGTGTGATTAGGTCACTCATCGGCTGTAGTAGCTTCCTCCTCTGACGGCTGTTCTTCGAGATTTGCGGGCGTGCTGTTCGGCGGTGCCGCCGTGTCAGGCGGTTTGCGCCCCGCGAGGGCAGAGAGGGCGTAGTTCTGCTGCTGCATGTACGGCGTATCGCCGCCTTCCTTGGGTGCAAGCCCTTGCCGAGCGCGGGCCTCATTCGGGGCCATGATCCCAGCACCGACCGATTGCGCGTTAGCGGACAGCATTGCGGCTTCGTCCATTCGCATAAGGCCGGACGTGTCGAACTTGAATCCGACGGAATCAGGGACGCCGAATGCGTCGTCTAGCAGTAGCTCGATTGCCTCAAGATAGGCTTGCAGACAGTCGGAGTAGTACATCGCCTCGTAGATGGCGGAACTATTCGCGGTGCGCGAACCTGTGTCCAATCCGATCTTATGGCCGGGGACGTGAAAGCAACGCGCCACGTCTTGCGCGGTCCATTGGAGGTGTTCGACGGTCTGCGCATCGGAACCGGTCATCGTCATGGGGTTGTACACAAGGCCGTCACCGGCAACAAGCGTCCCGCCTGCACCCATACCGCTGTACTCGTCCATCTGCTTCTTGAGCCGCTGGGCTGTCGGTTCCGAGATTGCACCCGGTGCGGACAGCACGCCCGAGGGGCGGGCAGCATTGGAGAAGAACGCAGCGGAGTTGTTCGTGATGCTGCTAGCGAGAACTGCCGAACCAGCGCACGCAGCAATTGGCGTCATACCTACAAGCGGATGCCATGACGTGATACCCCGGTCGTGGATGATGTCACGCGCCGGAACCACGAAGGTTTCGAGCGGTGTCACCATTAGCGGCGACATCGTTACCTGATAGAAGATAGAACCGTCAGGCGCAACGAGAGGGACAACGTACTTGGGATTCAACACGTCCATTGAGACGATGGAGCCCATGCTGTTCCGATTGAGCAGAACGTAGGTATTGCCGTGCGTCAGTTTGCTAGCTAGCCACGCCTTAACGAACTGCTGCCGCGTTTGGTAGTGGTTCGGTTTGCGTAGTACGGTCGTGAAACGGGGCGCGCTCGATTCGAGCCATACACCATCCGTCAACTTGACGTACTTGATGCGCAACTTCGACACATCCGACGAGATGAGGTCCACGCACGCGAACACGGCCGAGCTTGCAAGCATCCCGTCCCGCGTACTGAGGGCCTGGTTCTTTTGCCACGCACCTAGAAACGGCTCGCGGATGTGCCCGTTGGAGCCGGGCGCACCAATCGCGGATGCACCAACAGACGCGGCGGGACGCTTCTTAAACGTAAGCGCCTTGGTTACGTCCCAGCCGAATACCCTCATTCAGTATCCTTGGACTTGGGGCGGCCGGGTTTGGGTGCGATCCTTACCCAGCCAATCTCAATTAGAAAATCGGCCTCCGCCTTCCCCAGTGTGCGGCGCTCGCCCTCCTTGATAGGCGGATGCAACGGCGCATTTCGCAGGGCTTGTACCGTGACAAATTGGGCCATAGCCCTCCAAGTTGGTAAGCGTTGAACAGGAGCCCCGCGAGCGCGGGGCGCGGATATTACGCAGTCGGGGCCGTCGAGCCGTAGGTAGCGCCCGTGATGACGTTGGCCGCGAGGTTGCGGCGCTTCTGCCAGTTGATGAATTGACCGATTCGGACCGCGACCATGTTGTTTTGGAACATCGAGACCGGGGCCGAGGTGGCGTTTTCCGGATCGCTATCCATGATGATCGAAGCTTCCTTCGAGATATCGATCTGCGGGCCGGCATCTTCCGAGAGGTACACCTCATCCGGAATCAAAAGGATAATTTGATCGCCAGGGCAGTTATTCGACGTGATGACCGGTACGTTTTCCAGCGTGCCGCCGTTCATATCGATGTCCGGGAAATACTTGGCACCGAGGGCGTTCCGCATCGCGCCAATCGCCATTGCTCGGGCCGGCGACATGATGAAGCGCGCGCCCGTCAGGTCGTAATTAGCCGCGATTGCCGGGGCGAGGATTGCTTGAATGTCTGCGATAAGGTGGAGGGCGTCCGAACCGCTCGCCTTGACGCCAGTAACGCCATTGAGCATACCGGCCGGAGATACATTGGCCGCGCCTGCGCCTGCGCCGAGGAAAGTGAGGTCCAGGCCCTTCGCGGTTGCCTTCAGCAGGTCGGCTTGTACCAGTGCCTCAGCAGCCGGATTCGAGAAGCGGATCAGTTCGTCCGAGAACGCGGTAATCGCGTAGACCTTGGCCCACGTCAGGAAAATCGCGTTGAACTTTGCCGACGTAACCGGAGCGGGCTTTGCTTCACCAACCCAGCCCACCGACGTACCGCCGGCCTGTCCCGCGATGCGGACGTTAAACGGAACCTTTCGAAGGTTGAGGCGGCCGAGGACGGTTTGCGGATACAGCAGTTCAACGAAGTCGCCCGCGTAGGTTTCCGGATAAATCAGGTTGCCCGCCCATTCCGCTACTTGCGTCGAGCCTGCCGACACTGCGGCCTTGACGATGCCATTTACAACCGCGTCATCCTTGTAGTGTTCTTCGGCGAGCATCTTTGCAACAGCAAGGTTACCGTTAGCCTTCGCGAGAACCATCGCGGTACGCGTGAATGCGGAGCCCTTCGGCGCGTTGGTTTCCACCGACACGGACGACTTACCCGTAACTTTGATTTCGCTTTCTTGGCGAGGGACGGCGACTGCCTGCGACGCGAGCGACTTTTCTACCGTCTGGAGGCGCGCGAGTTCCTTTGCGCCCTTGTCGAGTTCTTCGCTAAAGGTGTTGTATTGCGTCACTTCATCGTCCGACAGCGAACGGTCCTCCTCAACCGACTTTGCGACGAGGCCGTTACGTGCGGCCTCTGCTTGCTGGAGGCGTGCTTGAAGTTGCTTGATTTTTTCTGCAATGGTCATGCGTAGGAATCCTTATTGAAATGAACGAAAGGAGAGGTCGATTGCGACCGAGCGAGGTGCTTTGGTAGCAGGCGTTGCTGGCGAGGTGCCTGCGGGGTCGCCCTGGGTAGTTCCTTCCGCTGACGTTGCAGGGTCGGACATGGAGAGGCTTTTGAAGGCCGTGATAACTGCGTCGGGGTTTGCCGGAATGGCAACTAGGGAGAGTTCGTGTACTGACGCCTTGGTGTAGCGGATACCCTTTCCGACGCCGGAGGGCTCGTACTCCTGTGGCTGGAAGCCGATGGAGACTCCCTTGATAAGGCCGCTCTTGACGCTATGCCATGCTTCGTCCGTGCGATCTTTCACGATGCCCGGTTCGTCTACCTTGGCAATCGTCGCCTTGAACGGGAGCCCCTTTGCTGTCGGTGCGCCGAATTGAACCGTGCCTACGGGCTGTGAGTGATCGTGGTTGAGGAGTAGCGGGGCGTCTGTCGCGAACGTAAGGCCCAGAGGCTCTACAATGTCCTTTACCCGGTCGAGGGCGGGTGTTGATGCGATCCCTTCAATTTCTCGCGCGTCCTCTCGGAGCGTCTTGATAGTGATCGCTGAAAATGCTTTGGTGGTTATTTATGGACTCCTGAGAATGAGCCGTGGTGTTCGATACGGGCACGTTCTATAGCTGCGGCTGCGTCATCCAAGGAATGGAAGTAGGCGTTGAATACGGTTCGTCCATTGCGCCTCAGACGAGCAAGCCAACAGCCTTTGGGTTTGAACCACGACACACCCTTAACGCCCGAAGAATTATTGCGGTATTCCTTGGTTGCACTTGTTGTCGGAAGGCGTGGCTAGACGTAGGTTTGTAAAACGGTCGTCCCCGGCCTTGCGGTTGATATGGTCAACCTCCTCACTTGGCGTCGTCTCTGTCATGTAGAGCCACGCGAGGCGGTGTCGCTTGTACAAGGTGCCGTCAATTCGGATATGCCAGTAACCCTTTTGCGTAGGGCCTCCCGCTACATCGCCGGGCGGCGCCTGAGCGCGTCTTGCGATGCGCCATGTCATTACGCCTGTATCTGGGTCGTAGTGAATCAGTTCCCGCAAGCGCGCGTGCGTGAGCATCAATCTCCTAGAGGGTGAACAATTGGTAACTTCTCTCTGGCTCTACATCAGACGCCGCGAGAACGACTGCACCGAATGCCATACCCATAGCAACGAGACCGTCGATACGGCCGGTAGCCTTCTGCTTGTCTAACTTTCGGTTTCCGGACGGGTCTCTGTTGACGATCGCGTTAGCGGCGCACATCGTGAGAACTGGCGTGGAGCCGTGAGCAATGTGGCCGTTGACTAGCTCCACCTCAAGCGCATCGAGCGCAGGAGAGAAGTCCTTGAAGCCCTGGCCGTGCGGGACGAGTGGCAACCGGCCGCCTTCCTTCGCGGGCGTGTCTGCATCTACGCCGATATCGGAGAACTCCTTTTTGAGGAGGTCAATACGCCAGCGGTCATAGGCGATGGACCGCAGGTTCAAGCCCGCACAGATATCCGCGATGTCGCGGGCGACGTACTCGTAATCGACGGAACGGCCGGGAGTGGTGCGGATGAATCCCTCACGCGCCCATACGTCATACGGTGATCGGTCCCGCTTGGCTCGATCCTTGATGCCCTCAGCGGGCGTCCAGAAATACGCGTGCGTCTGCCATACGCCATCCATGCGCCCGATAAGGACGAGGGATGTAAGGTCAGTGCGAGCCGAAAGGTCCAGGCCGCCGAATACCTGCGTGCCGGCTTCGAACTCAAGGGGCCGCCCGCTGCATGACTTCCACACGTCCCGAGAGATGAAGGGCGCTACTGTGGATACGCGCTGATTGAGAATCAGATTGCGGAACGTGTTTTCCACGGACGGCATGCGGACTGCCTGTTTGGCTTGCTCCTCTACGTCCTTCTCAGAACGGAACACCCCTAGCGCGGGATTCGCTGCTGCCCATGCTGCTCGGTCCATTAGCTCCGCGTCCTGATCCGCAGCGTAGAGCCGGCAAACGATATGCGGATCATTGCTCTTGATCGCGTCATCGATCCAGACCGAGAGCAAGTCCGCGTCGTTCGCAGCTTGTGTGCTGATCGCGACTAGGAGAGGTTCTGCGTGTGCACCTTGGGAGGTTGTAACCGCGTCGATAAAGTCGTCTTGCGGGCCGCGTATCTGTCCAATCTCGTCTAGGATCGCGAGGACCGGAGATAGCCCGTGTGTCGTCTTGGCCTCTGCGGACAAAGCCTTGTACTCGACGTTGAGCGGCAGGCCGACAAGCTTCTTGGCCGATGGGTTGATGCGGATGAGGGGCGCAATCTCGGGCGATAGCTGGACCATCTTGGCCGCGAGGTTGAACACCAGGGCGGCTTGGTCGCGGGACATTGCCCCGGAGACAATTTGACTGTTTAGCTGTGCCTCTGGCCCGATGAGGTGAGCAAGGAGGATGCAAGCGATAACCGCGCTCTTGCCGTTCTTGCGGGCAATGCTGAGGTAGGCGCGCCGCGTGCCGTGCGGGTTATCGTAGATCGAGAGGATGAACTCTCGTTGGAACTCCTCGAAGCGGATTGGCTGGCCGACAAGCGCGCCTTCAGGTACACGGAGGTAACGCTCACAGAACGCAATTACGCGCTCGCCGCGAGTCTGGGGGATTGTCTGCTTGAGTGGGCCGGGGCTTACTGGGTCGCGGACCCTCAATGCGTCAGACCGGGGATTAACCCGTCATCTGCTTGGGATGCGTTCTGGATGGCTCCGCGTGCTGCTTGCTCCGCATTCGCCTTGTTACCACCGTCGCGCGCACGACCGACGGTAGCCTCTGCGTGGACGTGGAGCGTGCGAGAAAGAGCGACTGCGCGGCGAGTAAGTGTCTCAAGCAGGTTGTGCTTAGGGTTCACTACCGGCGTGCCGCGCGCGTTCTCCAGAATGTCCCCCTCGTCCTCAAGTTCGAAACTGAGGCGGGATATATCGGCCTGGGTGCGGGCCAGATTTGCCGCAAGGGCTAAGTCTGCGTTGTTCCACGTGGTAGCCGCACGGGCCTGTACGATTGCATCCCAGTAGGGCCAATCGTCATCACGTAAGCGGATATGGTCAGGCGGTTTCATTGGGCCGGATGCTGCGGCCTGGGTAGCGGCTACAGCGGTCGTAGTGCTATCGGAGCGAGTGCGAGCTATGTCCTATTCCTTTGTTGTGCGGCGCGGGCGTATGCGCCAAAATGTTCGTTGGCCGCAGCAACGTAAGCCGCGTGTGCTTCATCTGCCGTGTCGAACGAACCGAGGTACGTGTTCTTGTCAAGTTTGATCCTTGCGACGTACTTAGCTCGTTGCTGCTGAACGCCCTTAAGGCCCTTGTGTTGCTTACGGTTGTGCGCGTTCTGCGCCTTTGTAGCCAGCCGTAGGTTAGCTTTACGGTTATCCGTGCGGTCCCCGTTGATGTGATCTATTTCAAGCGGACCGGAGTAGTGGAGGACGCATCGGTGCATGAGAGGACGCTTTCCGCTTCCGCACTGTGCGTATCCGGAGCCGTGGCGTTTCCACGTAGCCCATGAGATAACGCGGTGCATCCTCAGTATCGATAAGCCATGCTGTGCCGTCTGGGTGGGTTATTACCGTAACTCCCGTACCGGCAATGTGTTCAACATCCATCGTGATACGGGGCTTGCGCTTAGGGTTGCCCATGTGAAGGCTTGAGATAAGGATTCCTCTATACAGAACGCGCAGGCGCACGCAGGCGCGCGCACAAGGGATTTATCGGCCGTTACGTAAGGCTCAGGGATTACCTGCTGCTTTCCCGCGTTTCCCGGAGAAAAATTGGACATAGCGATATTTCGACACTGACCAGCCGGTGTCGGCGGAAAACACTTCCACAAATCGCCATACCCCCCCCCCATCACATGCGGGCTAGGCCGCCAATAGAAAATGGCGGGAACGTCGAATTTATTTTTGATGTGAGTATCACTGATAGCTCACTGTAGTTATCACTGTGAGAATCATTGGGATAACCACTGTAGCTACGCGGAGAGGCGTTGTTGCATAAATCGCCAAACTGGCTCGAAATATGCATGACTTTGTGAAATTTCGAGCAAGAGGCGCAGGAAT
>JAYFRU010000150.1:0-7526 GCA_040946965.1 Burkholderia sp.
ATCCCGCCAACCCCCTTCCAGACTGGCTCTCAGGCAGTTTTATCATGAAAATTCATCACCCTTTTCCGCGAAGACCCCCGAATCCTTCTCTTCGCCGCTCCCCCATGTCGCTCTATTCCATTACCGGCGCGCAGCTTGCGTTCGGTCACGTCGCGTTGCTCGATCACGCGGATTTCTCGCTCGAAGCCGGCGAGCGCGTCGGTCTCATCGGCCGCAACGGGGCGGGCAAGTCCTCGCTGCTGAAGATCGTCGCCGAACTGGCCCGTCCCGACGACGGCCTGGTCACGCGCCAGCAGGACCTGGTGACGGTCTACGTGGAGCAGGAGCCCGAGTTCGGGCCGGGGCAGACGGTGTTCGAGGCAGTCGCCTCGGGTCTCACGCACACGCAGGCCCTGCTCGACGAATTCGACGTGGCCGCGCACCGCCTGGCCGACGCGCCCGAAGGCGCGGAGCACGACGCGCTGCTGGCGCGCATGAACACGCTGCAGTCCTCGCTGGACCTGCACGACGCCTGGAACTGGCGTACCCGCGTGGCCACCACGCTGGCGCAGATCGGCCTGGACGGCGAGCAACTGGTGGAGGCGTTGTCGGGCGGCATGAAGAAGCGCGTCGCGCTGGCCCGCGCGCTGGTGCTGCAGCCCGACGTGCTGCTGCTCGATGAGCCGACCAACCACCTCGACTTCGAAGGCATCCGCTGGCTCGAGGAACTGCTGGTCTCGCAGCGCTCGAGCGTGCTGTTCATCACCCACGATCGCGCCTTCCTCGACCGCGTCGCCACGCGCATCGTCGAACTCGACCGCAGCCGCCTGCTGTCCTATCCCGGCAATTTCTCGCAGTACCAGGTCCGCAAGGAACAGCAGCTCGAGGTCGAGCGCGTCGAGAACGACAAGTTCGACAAGCTGCTCGCCCAGGAGGAAGTCTGGATCCGCAAGGGCGTCGAGGCACGCCGCACGCGCAGCGTCGGCCGCATCGCGCGGCTGGTCGAGATGCGCAAGGAGCGCTCGGATCGCCGCAACACGCAGGGCAATGTCCGGCTCGACGTGGCGCAGGGCGAGAAGTCGGGCAAGATCGTCGCCGAACTGACTGACGTGACGATCCGCTACGACGGCCGTGCCTACATCGACGGCTTCACCGGCACCGTGATGCGCGGCGACAAGATCGGCCTGATCGGCCCGAACGGCGTCGGCAAGACCACCATGCTCAAGCTGATCCTCGGCGAGCTGACGCCCGACGAGGGCAAGGTGCGCACCGGCACCAACCTGCAGGTGGCCTATTTCGACCAGATGCGCGCCCAACTCGACCTCGACAAGAGCCTAGCCGACACCATCAGCCCCGGCAGCGAATGGGTCGAGATCGGCGGCACCCGCAAGCATGTGATGAGCTACCTGGGCGACTTCCTGTTCGCGCCGGAGCGGGCCCGCTCGCCGGTGCGCTCGCTGTCGGGCGGCGAACGCAACCGCCTGCTGCTGGCGCGTCTGTTCGCGCGGCCGGCCAACGTGCTGGTGCTCGACGAACCGACCAACGATCTCGACATCCCCACGCTCGCACTGCTGGAAGAACTGCTGACCGATTACGATGGCACCGTCCTGCTGGTCAGCCACGATCGCGCCTTCCTCGACAACGTGGTCACCTCGGTGATCGCGGCCGAGGGCAAGGGCCTCTGGCGCGAGTACGTGGGCGGCTTCACCGACTGGCAGACCCAGCACGCGCGCTCGGAGGAACTGGCGAAGGATGCGGCCAGGCGCGGCGGCGAAGCCGCGCGCGAGGCCGCTCCGGCGCCCAAGGACGACGCTGGCAAGAACGCGGCCGGTCGCAACGCGCAGCGCAGCGTCAAGCTCTCGTTCAAGGAGCAGCGCGAGCTCGATGGGCTGCCGACGCAGATCGCCGCGCTCGAAGCGGAGCAGAAGGCGATCAACGCGCAGCTCGAGGACGGCAGCATCTTCGCGCGCGACGCCAAGGAAGGCACGCGGCTGACCGAGCGCTACGCGGCGCTCGACGACGAACTGCTCGTGGCGCTCGAGCGCTGGGAGGAGCTCGAGGCCAAGCGCAAGCCGTCATGAGCGCACGCGCAAGGAACCAGTAAAATACGCCGCGTTCCGGTCCTGCCCTGGTGCCGTCCGCAGCGCCGGTGCGCCGCCCGCTTTCGGAGCAGTCGCGTAATCGCATTGTTTCGATTGGCTTTTTTATCGAATTCAACGTTTTGTCCACGATGTTGTCCACATCAACTGGGGATAACAGCAGCGGACGATTGACGAACTAGCGCCTATGTCCACGAAAAAGCCCGCAGTGGCCTACAGCGAAGCATCGATCAAGGTGCTGAAGGGCCTCGAGCCCGTCAAGCAGCGGCCCGGTATGTACACGCGTACCGAAAACCCACTGCACATCATCCAGGAAGTGATCGACAACGCCTCCGACGAGGCGCTGGGCGGTTACGGCAAGCAGATCATCGTCACCCTGCATGCGGACCAGTCGGTCTCGGTCGAGGACGACGGCCGCGGCATCCCGTTCGGCATGCATCCCGACGAGGGCGTGCCGGTGGTCGAGATCGTCTTCACGCGCCTGCACGCGGGCGGCAAGTTCGACAAGGCCGCCGGTGGCGCCTACACCTTCTCGGGCGGCCTGCACGGCGTGGGTGTGTCGGTCACCAATGCGCTGGCCACGCAGCTGGACGTCACGGTCTGGCGCGACGGCAAGCGCGCCGAGCTCGGCTTCGCGCATGGCGACGTGGTCCGGCAACTGGTCACGCAAAGCGCGGGCCGCAGCGAGAAGAAGTCCGGCACGCGCGTGCGCGTCTGGCCGGACGGCAAGTATTTCGATTCGCCGAACCTGCCGCTGGGCGCACTGCAGCGCCTGCTGCGCTCGAAGGCGGTGTTGCTGCCGGGCGTGGAGGTGGTGCTGGTCACCGAGAAGACCGGCGAGCGCCAGAGCTGGAAGTACGAGGACGGCCTGCGAGGCTACCTGCTCGACGAGATGAACGGCAGCGAGCTGCTGATCCCGCTGTTCGAGGGCGAGCGTTTCGCCGATGCGAAATCCTCGGGCGACGACAGCTTCGCCGACGGCGAGGGCGCCTCCTGGGTGGTGGCCTGGAGCGAGGAGGGCTCGCTCACGCGCGAATCCTACGTGAACCTGATTCCCACGCCGGCCGGCGGCACGCACGAGTCCGGCCTGCGCGACGGCCTGTTCCAGGCGGTCAAGAGCTTCGTCGAGCTGCACAACCTGCAGCCCAAGGGCGTCAAGCTGCTGGCCGAGGACGTGTTCGCACGTGTGTCCTTCGTGCTGTCGGCCAAGGTGCTGGACCCGCAGTTCCAGGGGCAGATCAAGGAGCGCCTGAACAGCCGCGACGCGGTCAAGCTGGTCTCCTCGTTCTCGCGCCCGGCGCTGGAGCTGTGGCTGAACCAGCACGTCGAGCATGGCAAGAAGCTGGCCGACCTGGTGATCAAGCAGGCCCAGGCGCGCACCCGCGCGGGCCAGAAGGTCGAGAAGCGCAAGAGCTCGGGCGTAGCGGTGCTGCCCGGCAAGCTGACCGATTGCGAGACGCAGGACATCGCGCGCAACGAGCTGTTCCTGGTGGAGGGCGATTCGGCCGGCGGCTCGGCCAAGATGGGGCGCGACAAGGAATACCAGGCGATCCTGCCGCTGCGCGGCAAGGTGCTCAACACCTGGGAGACCGAGCGCGACCGCCTGTTCGCGAACAACGAGGTGCACGACATTTCGGTGGCGATCGGCGTCGATCCGCACGCGCCCGACGACCATGTCGACCTGTCGAACCTGCGCTACGGCAAGATCTGCATCCTGTCGGACGCGGACGTCGACGGCGCGCACATCCAGGTACTGCTGCTGACGCTGTTCTTCAAGCACTTCCCGCAGCTGATCGAGCGCGGCCACGTGTTCGTGGCGCGCCCGCCGCTGTTCCGCGTCGACGCCCCCGCGCGAGGCAAGAAGCCGGCGCAGAAGCTTTACGCGCTCGACGACGGCGAACTCGAGGCGATCCTCGACAAGCTGCGCAAGGACGGCGTACGCGAGACGCAATGGTCGATCAGCCGCTTCAAGGGCCTCGGCGAGATGAGCGCCGAGCAGCTGTGGGACACCACCATGAACCCGGACACGCGGCGCCTCGCGCCGATCGCCCTGGGCGGCCTCGACTACGACGCGACGGTCTCGCGCATGACGATGCTGATGGGCAAGGGCGAGGCGTCCGCGCGGCGCAGCTGGCTCGAGGAAAAGGGCAACGATGTCGAGGCGGATATCTGAGCGGCGTGACACGCGCCGCCTACCGCCCCTGAACGGATACGGAAGCTACAGCAGATGGATGACAAGACCCCCGATTTTTTCGATGAGCCGCCGAGCCCGCCGGACGACGGCAACGTACTGACGCTCGGCGACTACGCCGAGCGCGCCTATCTCGACTACGCGGTCAGCGTGGTCAAGGGCCGCGCGCTGCCCGACGTCTGCGACGGCCAGAAGCCGGTGCAGCGCCGGATCCTCTATGCGATGAACGAGATGGGACTGGGCAACAACGCCAAGCCCGTGAAATCGGCGCGCGTGGTGGGCGACGTGCTCGGCAAGTACCACCCGCACGGCGACCAGTCCGCCTATGACGCGCTGGTGCGCCTGGCGCAGGACTTCTCGATGCGCTACCCGCTGATCGACGGCCAGGGCAACTTCGGCTCGCGCGACGGCGACGGCGCGGCCGCGATGCGATACACGGAAGCGCGGCTCACGCCGATCGCGCAGTTGCTGCTCGACGAGATCGACCAGGGCACGGTCGATTTCATGCCGAACTACGACGGCTCCTTCCAGGAGCCGAAGCTGCTGCCGGCGCGCCTGCCCTTCGCGCTGCTCAACGGCGCCTCGGGCATCGCGGTGGGCCTGGCCACCGAGATCCCCTCGCACAACCTGCGCGAGGTGGCGGGCGCGGCGGTGGCGCTGATCCGCAACCCGCAGCTCACGCATGCCGAGCTGATGCAGCTGGTGCCGGGCCCGGACTTCCCGGGCGGCGGCCAGATCATCTCGAGCGACGCGGAAATCTCCGCCGCCTACGAGGTCGGCCGCGGCAGCCTGAAGGTGCGCGCGCGCTGGAAGATCGAGGAACTCGCGCGCGGCCAGTGGCAGCTGGTGGTCAACGAGCTGCCGCCGAACACCTCGTGCCAGAAGGTGCTCGAGGAGATCGAGGAGCTCACCAACCCGAAGATCAAGGCAGGCAAGAAGACGCTCACCCAGGAGCAGGCCAACACCAAGAAGGCCCTGCTCGACCTGCTCGACGCAGTGCGCGACGAGTCGGGCAAGGATGCGCCGGTGCGCCTGGTGTTCGAGCCGAAGTCGCGGGCCCTCGACCAGAACGAGTTCGTGCAGTCGCTGCTCGCGCACACCAGCCTGGAATCGAACGCGCCGCTCAACCTGGTGATAATCGGCAACGACGGCCGGCCCGCGCAGAAGGGGCTCGGCGCGATCCTCGGCGAGTGGGTCGGGTTCCGCCAGCTGACCGTGACGCGGCGCTGCCGCCATCGCCTGGGCAAGGTCGACGACCGGATCCACATCCTCGAAGGCCGGATGATCGTGTTCCTGAACATCGACAAGGTGATCCGGATCATCCGCGAATCGGACGAGCCGAAGGCCGCGCTGATGTCGGCGTTTGGGCTGACCGAGCGCCAGGCCGAGGACATCCTCGAAATCCGCCTGCGTCAACTCGCGCGGCTCGAGAAGATCAAGATCGAGAAGGAACTGGAAGAGTTGCGCGCCGAGAAGGCCAAGCTGGAAGACCTGCTGGCCAATGAAAGTGCGATGAAGCGCCTGCTGATCAAGGAGATCGAGGGCGACGCCAAGCAGTTCGGCGACGACCGCCGCACCCTGATCCAGCAGGAGAAACGTGCCACCTTCGAGGCGCGCGTGATCGACGAGCCGGTGACGGTGGTGGTGTCGCAGAAGGGCTGGGTGCGCGCGCTGAAGGGCCATGGGCTCGATCCGGCCAGCTTCAGCTTCAAGGCCGGCGACGGCCTGTACGCGGCCTTCCAGTGCCGCACGCCGGACACGCTGATCGCCTGGGGCAGCAAGGGCCGCGTGCACTCGGTGCCGGTGCAGGTGCTGCCGGGCGGCCGCGGCGACGGCGTGCCGGTCACCTCGCTGATCGAGCTCGAGTCGGGCACCCACTTGATGCACTATTTCGCCGCCGACGCCAAGCAGCCCTTGCTGCTGGCCTCGAGCAACGGCTTCGGCTTCATCGCCAAGGTCGGCGACATGATCAGCCGCCAGAAGGCCGGCAAGGCCTTCATGACGATCGACGAGGGCGCGGTGCCGCTCGCGCCGATGCCGGTGATGCCGCAGGCCACCCAGGTGGCCTGCCTGTCGGGGCAGGGGCGCCTGCTGGTGTTCGGCCTCGACGAGATGAAGACGCTCTCGGCGGGCGGCCGCGGCGTGATCCTGATGGCGCTGGAGGACAAGGAAGACCTGGTCCAGGCGCTGGCCATCGACGCCCGCAGCGTGGTGCTGCAAGGCACGGGCCGCGGCGGCAAGGTACAGGAGGCCGTGCTGGCCGGCGCCGCGCTCGCGCCGCTGGTCGGCAAGCGGGCCCGCAAGGGTCGCGCGCCCGAGCTCAAGCTCAAGCTCGCCGGCCTGCGGCCGATTCTCGACTGAGGCCCGGCGGGGCGCGCCAAGGCACCTCGGCCACGCCTCGGCCACACTGCCAGCCCCGGCTGTGCTCGCTGCGCGCCGGGGCTTTTTCATGGCATCGCGCAGCGGAGCTGGAGCGCGGCTTCGACACCGTCCGGCGACAGCCGGCGCGATTTCGTGTCAAATGTCGCCCGCGCACCGAACCGACGGGCCGCGCGTCGGTCGAACCGGGTCATGCCGGCACCCGCCGCGCGGTCGAGCCTGGCTCGATCCCGGCCCGGCGGCGCGTTTCGTCCGATAACAACATTCAGGATCGCACCATGTCACACGCCATCGCCGTCGCGCTGTTTCTCCATCTTCTCGCTGTCGCGGTCTGGGTGGGCGGGATGGTGTTCGCGCATTTCTGCCTGCGCCCCGCGCTGTCCGATCTTTCGCCGCAACTGCGGCTGCCGCTGATCGAGGCGGTGTTCAGCCGCTTCTTCAACTGGGTGGCGGGCGCGGTGACCGTCACCCTGCTGTCGGGCGGTTTCCTGCTAACCGTCTTCGGCGGCGGGCACGCCAGCTGGCCGCTGCACGCGATGGCCGGCATCGGCGTGCTGATGATGCTGATCTTCGGCCATATCCGCTTCGCGATCTTCCCGCGCATCCGCCGCGCTGTGCAGGCGCAGAACTGGTCCGACGGCGCGCGCGGTCGGCTCGATGCGCCTGCTGGTGCTGATCAACCTGGTGCTCGGCGTGGTGCCGATCGGCACGGCCGTGCTGTCGCGCGGTTTCTGAGCCGGCGTGGCGCCGTGGCAGCGGCGCCGTCGTGATATTGACGGGCAGGGCGGGGCGATGTGTTTTCGGGGTCTTCGCGGAAAAGTGTGATGGGGAAACGCTATTTTTCAGATTCGAGGCAGCATGCAAGTGAGGATCTTCAA
>JAYFRU010000151.1:0-7522 GCA_040946965.1 Burkholderia sp.
GAAGGTGAACAGCATGCAGGCCTCCTCGCCGATGTCGATCGGCTGGCCGGCCACCACCACCGCCTTGGTGCCGCCGCCCGGCAGCTTGAGCACGGCTTCCATCTGCGGGATCGTCGCGCCCTCGCCGAGGCGCTCGATCGCCAGCTCGCGGCGCTCGGCATTCTCCAGCACGTCGACCTCGTAGACGGTGCGATCGAGCACGTCGTCGCGCTGGTAGCCAGTCATGTCGAGAAAACCCTGGTTGACCTTGACGTAGCGGATGTCGCTGAGCCGGCAGATCACGGCGGGCGCCGGGTTCGCATTGAAGGTCCGCTCGAAGCGCTGCTCCGCGCTGGCCAGCTCGGTGGCGTCGTGGAGCACCAGCGCGAGGCAATCGGGTTCGCCCGCCGCGTTGGTCAGCACCAGGCTGCGGATCCGGTGCACCCAGCTCTGTTCCTCGTCGTCCGCGCGGAACACTTCCACGGTCACGTCGCTGAATTCCTCGCCGGAGATCACGCGATCCATCGGGTAATGGCCTTCCTGCACCGGATGGTTGTTCCGGTAGCGCAGCCGGAAACGCTCCCGGTAGTCGGTGACGTTCGCGCCGAGTTCGTCGAGCGTGTGCACCCCGTGCATCTCGAGCGCGGCATCGTTGGCCCAGACGATGCGCTGGTCCGGCTCGACGAGGATCACGCCCTCCGTGAGCCCGGCGATGATCTGGTGCAACTGGCGCCGATCGGTATGCGATTTGAGCGCCTGCTCTTCATTGACGGCTTCGTTCATGGTCGGTGTTCTGGATGACAGGCCGGATCGCTCCGGCGTGGCGCGGGCGGGGTTGCCCGTGCGGTGGCGTGCCTGCGGAATCTTCGCTGGCGGGCCGTCGCGAGGCAAGGGCTGGATGCACCGGACGGAATAGTGCATCCATACCGCTCGGGTTGCCGGAGGCGGCGTTCTCGGGGCCGGACATGCCCGAAACCGGCGGCTCGGCCCGGCTGGCAGCTGGTCCCGCCGCTCTCGCGCGAGGAAGGCGGCATGGGCCAAACATACTAGTCCGCCTGGTCAATTTCTACGGAGACGGACCGATCCGCGCCTCGTACAGTGGCCGGCATCGGATTCGCGACGCCGGCCTCGATGCCGTCCGGCGCGACCGAGCGAGGCATCCCGCCCCGCGCCCGTCGGCCTCGCACGCCGATCAGAGGATATCGATGCTGACGGCCGGCGGGTCGTTCAACTTGATCAGGAGAGTCACCATGTTCGAAAAAACCGAAGGCCGGGCCCAGAACCTGGCCGGCAAGGTCCAGGAAGCGGTCGGCGACGTGATCGGCGATCGCGGCACGCAATTCGAGGGCCGGGCACGCCAGGTCGCGGGCCGGGTGCAGGAGTCCTATGGCGGCGCGCTCGACCAGTTGCGCGACGTGACCGCGAGCCAGCCGCTCGCCGCGCTGGCGGCGGTGGCCGCCGTGAGCTTCGTGATCGGCGCGCTCTGGTCGCGGCGCTGAGTCGCCGCGTCCGCGCCGCGAGCCGGGCTTGTCCCGGCGGCCGCGCGACGCTCCGGCCGGACCGTCATCGACGTCTGTCCACGCAGCTCCCGGCCGCGATGCCGGGAAGGAACATCGATAACAAGCAAGGAACAAGGAACCGACATGAGCCGATATCTCTCGCCGTGCATCCGACGCGCATTTCCTGGGGCACCATCTTCGCCGGGGTGCTGCTGGCCTCGATGGCCTATCTGTTTCTGGGCGTGCTGGGCACGGCGCTGGGCGCCGGCAGCTTCGATCCGCTCGGCCGGCACGATCCGTTCGCCGGCTTCGGCACCGGAGCCGGCATCTGGCTGGGCCTGTCCACCCTGGTCTCGCTCGCCGTGGGCGGTTTTTTCGCCGGCCGTCCGGCGATCCGGCGCGGTACCCTGCACGGGGTGCTGAGCGGGGCGGTGTCGATCCTGGTCACGCTCTACCTGCTCGCCGGCGTGGGCCGGCAGCGCGATCGGCGCGGCTTCGGGCCTGGCCAGGGAGGGCCTGTCGCTGGCCGGGCAGGGCGTGGCGGCGGCCGCTCCGGGCCTCGCCTCGGGCGTGGCCGGCGCCTTGCACAAGGACGGCGGCTCGTTCGACTTCGCGGACTGGCAGGGCCGGCTAATCACCCTGCTGCGCCAGACCGGCAAGCCGGAACTCGATCCGTCGAACCTCAAGCACGGCGCCCATGAGGCGATGAACGACGGCAAGGCGGCCAGCGATGCGCGGCCAATCCGCAGCAGGCGCCGAACGAGCTGAGCGACTGGTTCGCCAGCCTCCGGCAGCGTGCCAATCCGGCCTTGAATGCCGCTGACCGGACCGCGCTCGTCAACCTGATCGTGGCGCGCACCGGGAAAAGCCGGCCGGAAGCCGAGCAGATCGCCGACAACTACGTGCAGGCCTACGACCAGGCGGTCGCGAAGTACCAGGCTCTGAAGCAGCAGGCCGAGCAACGGGCGCGCGAGGCCGGCGAGGTGGCGGCCAGGAAGGTCACAGCCAGGCGGCCTGGGCCGCGGCGGCGCTGCTGCTGTTGGGCGTGATCGTCTCGGGGCTGGCCGGCTTCGCCGGCTGCCGCAGCAACCCGGATCGGGACACGGCCCGCGTCTGAACCTGTCCCGCCCGCCGGCTGCCGTGGCCGGCGGGCTGACCTCATCAGTGAGGGAGCCGATGTTTTCCAGCCTGAGAAAATGGCAGAACGTGGCGCGATTCTCCGCGTCGCGCCTGAGTGACTACGCGAGCCTCGCGGCCGTCGAACTCGAGATCGCCCGGCAGAGATTCCTGCGCGACCTGATGCTCTATTCGCTGCTGGGGCTCAGCGCGATGTTCGGGCTGGCCTTCGTGTGCGTCGCGGTGATCGTCAGCGCGGCGAGCACGCCCTATCTGATCGAAACCATCTGGGCGGTCGCCGCCTTTTGGGTGCTGGTGGGCCTGGGCGCTTTCGTGGCGGTGCGCCGGCGCGATGCGGCCGGCACCTTCCAGGCGCTCCAGGACACCTGGCAGCGCGATATCGAGGCGATCCGGGAGAGCCTGCGATGAGATCCCGATCCGATTCCGGAAGCCGCCCGAGCGCCCGGCGCGATGCCCTGCTCGCCGGCATGGCGCAATCCCGCGTGAATCTCCTGGAAGCCGGCAACACGATCGCGAGCGCGCGGCGCTTGCCGCTGCCGGGCGCTCGCGCCGTGGGCCCGGATCGTCAGTCGCCCGGGCCTCGACGAAGCGACCGTGGTAACCGTGGCGACGGTTGCCGTACTGCTCGCCGGCGTGCTGGTACTGCGCCCGGGGCGCTTGCTCCGGCTCGCCATGCGGGCCGGCCTGAGCGGCGCGATCGAGCGCATCCTGCGCGATGGGCTGGCCGGGCGCGCAGGACATCGATAGCGCCACCGCTGGAGAGACCGCTGCGCCAGCGGCCTCCTGACGAAATGTAAGACTGTTGCGTCGTCGATTCGAGATCGGCGATTCGGGCCGCATTTTCTGCAGAAAACCCACGAAAACCGGCCCGAAATCGCCAAAACCGCATCCGGGCGATCCCTCGCGCCCGTCTCCCTCCCCGCCCGCTCCACCCCCGATCCGGTGCATCCGCGCACCGCTTTCGTGCCGAAACTGTTTCACTTCTGGGCATAGCAAAAAGCTTTGCAAGACACATGAAAACGATATTTCTCAATTTTTTCGGCTTCGCTAAATTTGCTTCACATCAAAGCGGTCCAGCCCCGACGGGCTTGCTGCGGCACCGGCGCCAAGCTCGCCGCGCATTCGCAATTGATTCGGATATCGAAGCAGGAACGGATTCGGGGCAGGGTGGCGGCAGCGATGCCGGCTGATGATTGCAGGGGTTCAGGCGAGCCCCGGACCGGACCAGCGCGGTTGCCCGCGCACGCAAGGAGACACCATCGTGAGCACCCCGGAGCGTAATGCGTCCCCGTTGATTGAGAAACACACGATCGGCTACGTGCCGCCCGAGGATCGCCACGGCAAGGTGCGCGACCTGTCCACGCTCTGGTTCGGCGGCAATATCGCGCCGCTGCCGATCGTGACCGGCGCGCTCGGCGTGCAGATCTTCCACCTGAACCTGTTGTGGGGCATCGTCGCGATCATCGTCGGCCAGGCGGTGGGCGGCGTGCTGATGGCGCTGCACTCCGCGCAGGGCCCGCAGATGGGCATCCCGCAGATGATCCAGAGCCGCGCCCAGTTCGGCTCCTGGGGCGCGCTGCTGGTCACCGTGATCGCCGGCGTGATGTATGTCGGCTTCTTCGCCTCCAACATCGTGCTGGCCGGCAAGTCGCTGCACGGCATCTCCTCGGCGGTGCCGCTGCCGGTGGTGGGCATCGTGATCGGCGCGCTGGGTGCGGGCCTGATCGGCATCATCGGCTACCGCTTCATCCACATCCTCAACCGGATCGGCACCTGGGTGCTCGGCATCGACATCGTGGTGGGCTTCTGGTACATCTTCACCCATGTGGGCACCGCCGATTTCCTGACGCGCGGCGGTTTCAATATTGCCGGCTGGCTGGCCACCGTGTCGCTCTCGGCGCTCTGGCAGATCGCCTTCGCGCCCTACGTGTCCGACTATTCGCGTTATCTGCCGGCCGATGTGAAGGTGTCCTCCACCTTCTGGGCCACCTACCTGGGCTGCACTATCGGCTCGACGCTGGCTTTCGTGTTCGGTGCCGTCGCGGTGCTGGCCGTCGCGCCGGGCGTGGACACGATGGACGCGGTCAAGCAGGCCACCGGCCCGTTCGGCCCGCTGATGCTGGTGCTGTTCCTGCTCAGCGTGATCAGCCACAACGCGCTGAACCTGTACGGCGCGGTGCTGTCCTCGATCACCTCGATCCAGACCTTCGCCTGGCGCTGGATTCCCACCGCCAAGGCGCGTGCCGTGTTCTCGATCGTGATCCTGGCGGCCTGCTGCTACTTCGCGGTCGGCGTGTCGACCAACTTCGTTTCGAGCCTGGTGGACCTGGTGCTCGCGCTGCTGGTGGTGCTGGTGCCCTGGACCGCGATCAACCTGATCGACTTCTACGTGATCCACAAGGGCGACTACGACATCCAGTCGATCTTCCGCGTCGCCGGCAGCATCTACGGCCGCTTCAACCCGCAGGCGCTGATCGCCTACGCGGTGGGCATCCTGGTGCAGATCCCGTTCATGAACACGCCGATGTACGCGGGCCCGGTGCCCGGCTACCTGGACGGCGCCGACCTGTCCTGGGTGATCGGACTGGTGCTGACCTCGCCGCTGTACTACTGGCTGGCTACGCGCGACACGGCCTATCGTCGCCGCCAGAGCGAGGCGCGGGCCACCGCCGGCGCGGCGCGCTGAGCCGGAGCGCCATGCGAGAAGCGCAGCCCGCGCCCCGGCGTGCGGACCTCGGCAGTAAAAAAGCCGCGTGGACCGAAAGGCCCACGCGGCTTTGTCGTTGCAGGACCGATGCGCTGCCGGCTCAGGCCTGCGCGCCGCTCGCCGAACGCTTGTCGAGCAGATAGTGCGCGACGCCCCATTCGCGGCCGTGGCGATAGCCGAACAGCCCGGCCACGGCCATGTAGAACATGCGCCAGCGCTGGAACACGATCGGCGCGTCGTCCTCGCCGAAGGTCTCGCACAGGGTTGGCAGCACCTGTTCGTGAGCCGCGTCGAGCGAGGCCAGCCAGTGGTTGGCGGTGCGCTGGTAATGCGTGCCGCCGAGCCACCATTGTTTCTCGACGCGCAGGTGGTCCTGGAAGCGCAGCAGCAGGTCGGCCGAGGGCATGGTGCCGCCGCCGAAGAAGTGTCGCGACATCCAGTCGTTGCCGTCCTGCGCCGTGAAGTGATAGGCGATCAGGCGGTGCGCGAACAGATGGACGAACAGCTTGCCGTCGTCGCTCATCCAGTGCGAGATCTTCGCGAGCAGCGCGCGATAGTTCTTCATGTGCTCGAAGTTCTCGATCGACAACACGCGGTCGAAGCCGGCGTCGCCGGCCGCGAATTCATAGGTGGCCATGTCCCCCGTGACGATCTTCAGGTTGGTGATGCCGCGCGCGGCGGCGCGCTGCTCGATGAATTCGCGCTGGCGCGCCGAGTTGGTGAGCCGGACCACCTGGGACTGCCGATAGCGCTCGGCCAGCCACAGAGATTGCGCGCCCCAGCCGCAGCCGATGTCGAGGATGCGCTGGCCGTCCGCCAGCTCGGCGCGCTCGTCGTACAGCTCGAGCATCGCGTCCTCGGCATGCGCGAGCGTGTCCTCGCCCTGCGGGAAGTAGCAGCAGGACTGCTTCATGCGCGGGCCCAGATGCGCCTCGAAGAAGCTGGCCGGCATGTCGTGCAGTTCGCGGCTGGTGGTCTGCGCGTCGGCGATCAGCGGGCTGCGGTTCAGCTCGTCGACGAAGGCGTTCAGCGCGTCGATGCGCGCCACGTCGTCGTCGACGTGCTCGGCGCGCAGCCTCTGCCACAGCAGCGCGTTGATGCCGCCGCGGATCACCGAGTCGGAGATTCGCCCGCGCTCGCAATAGCGGATGAACCAACCGTCGGTGTCGGTGACGGACTTCGAGCCGAAGGTGGTCGCAGTCATGATCGTGGGCTCCGTTCGTAGGAATCGTTATGGTCGGCCGCCGGCGGCGGTCGCGGGATGGAGGAGGCCGGCGTGTCTCTCGGGCACGCCGAATGTCTGGCCCTGGATCTGGATCGGATTCGCCGGGGCGGCGAAGGACGGCTTACGTGTGTTTGCAGCGTGGCGTGTCAGCGCCGCTGCACGCGGCTCACGCCGATCGTCAGGATAACTTAGGTTGCGGTGCGAAAAAAAATCGTCCGCAGCCGTGGGTGGAAAGGGTAAGGAGGGACAGGTCGGAGACAGGCCGCACGCCGTCGGCGTGCTGGTCGCGCGGTTTGCATCGTGGGAAATGAAAACGCTACGCATCGCCTCTCCTGGCGGATGAATGCTTCCATTTTCATTAAGTCGGGCCGCAGGTCAATACGGGAGAATGCCCAGCCAGAAACGACAGGAGTCGCGCGCGGCGTTGACCGCCGTGAAATGCTGCGCCGCAGCGGGCAGGATGCCCGGGCCGGCGCGACTGCCAGCACTGCCATCGGCTGCCACGATGTGGCGCGGCTGGCGGTTCCCGCCCGACGATCGCACCGGCGCGGCGCGGCACGACCAGCAAAATCAAGGGCTTGCGGCAAGGCTCGGCGGGGCGATGCATCTGGCACGCGATTTATGTAAGGGCGCGCGGTTCATGTGCCTGCGGCCGCGCGGGCGATCGATTTCCCGAGGTCCGTCTTGCTCGATCGTTTCATCTTCCCTTGTCTTCCTGGCTTCCTGTTCCGCCGATCCCGCGTTTCAGCCGCTGCTTCCGGCCGATTGGCGAGAGGGCGTTGAATGGAGATCGCCCTGATTCTCGGCGCGTTGGTCGGCGCGGTGCTCGGCCTGACCGGCGCGGGCGGCGGCATCCTCGCGGTGCCGGCCCTGGTGGCCGGGCTCGGCTGGACCATCAGTAAGCGCGAAATCCTCCGCACCTATCCGGTGCGGCTGAATCGATCCACGATTGCGTCCGCAACCCACACTTGCGGA
>JAYFRU010000152.1:0-7508 GCA_040946965.1 Burkholderia sp.
ATTGTTAACAGGGGCTTCACCCCGGACCGTTGCGCGTAAACGTCACCGTGCCGCGGCTGATTTATGCAACAACGCCCTTACGATGGTACTGACGCGGCTCGCGTCGCGTTACGGCGATTTTCTGTCGCCCGAAGTACGCGAGACGATGACGGTTGCCGCCTATCGTGCCGGGGCCCTGAAGACCGTCGAAATTCCCGGCGTCCATCGTATTGGCGAACATCGGTCGGGATGCACCCTGCAGAGCAACGTCGACGCGATGCTTGGCGAGATGACGGACCGCCACGGATTCCCACGGTCAGCCACTGCCGCGCGCCTGTTCGTTCGGCGCGACACCCATTGAGCGTTGCATGCCGGTCTCGCGAAGACCGGCATGCACGCGGGTACGTCTCCTGTTGGCATCGACACGGGCGGACCTCGACCGCATCGGTTTCGCACCAGCAGCAGCTCGAGCAACTGAGCTGCTTGTGGCGATCGCCAACCCGGACGACACCGATTCGGCTGCGCTGTTGTCGGCCGACGTCGGCGGGACACATGCAGATCCTCGCGGCGACCACACCAGTCCGCAGCAGCTCGAGCTGTTCCGAAGTGTCCGAAATCGCGCGGCGGCCGCTCTCGCGGCCGCGCTAGGCATATCGCGATCGCGCCGCCACACCGCTCGCGTGCTTCGCGCCGATGTGCTGGCCTGCCTCTCCGCCCCTCGCCCGCCGTCGACCTTTCCACCCTGATCCCACGTTCGTTCACCGGCGCCGGCCGGCCGGGCCGTCAGGCCGTGCGTGCTAAAGCCTCGCACACCCTGACAACCCTGGAAGCGGCTTTCCCGGCATATCCTCGCCCGCTTCGCGGCCTCCGGTATTCCAGGGTCCGCTTCCCCGCCCGTCGGCGGCGAACGCTCGCTTGATCAGGGTAGCGAGCGACGCAAGCCGCATCGCTCCGGCTGCCCCTATCTCAACTCTGAGGAGTGGACCGTGAGCTATTTGTACCACGGCGACTGCCTGGTCGCCATGCCTAAACTCGCCCCCGAATCCGTCGATTGCATCGTGACGGATCCACCCTACCTCGTGAACTTCCGCGATCGTAGCGGTCGCTCGATCGCGAACGACGTGAACGGCGATTGGCTGGTGCCAGCGTTCGCCGAAATGTTTCGCGTGCTGAAACGTGACGCCGTGTGCATTTCGTTCTACGGCTGGAATAAGGTCGATCTGTTTTTCGATGCCTGGAAGGCCGCAGGCTTTCGCATCGCCGGCCATCTCGTTTTCACGAAAACCTATGCGTCGAAAACGGGGCTCGTGAAGTACCAGCACGAATCGGCCTATGTGCTCGCCAAGGGTCGGCCGCCGGCGCCGGCGGAGCCGATCGCCGACGTGATGCCGTTCCCGTACAGCGGCAACCGCCACCATCCGACCGAAAAGCCCGTCGCCGCGCTGCGCACGCTCATTTCCGCTTTCACGCAGCCCGGCGACACCGTCCTGGATCCGTTCGCCGGATCCGGTTCGACCTGTGTTGCCGCGCGCGAGCTCGGCCGCCGCTACATAGGCATCGAGCTGGACGCGACCTACTACGCGGCCGCCAAGTCTCGACTGTCGGCGCCGGCCCAGGTTGCCGCCTGACCCGATCCATCCGCTACTGTTGAGGACTACATCATGGGACTGACCATCATGGCGTATTGCGGCCTGATCGACGTCGAGGAGCCGCGCTTCGACGGCAACGGCGATCCGCTCGACCCGTTCACGGTGCGCTTCTACGGCGCACCGCGCTTCCCGGATCATGCTGACTGGCTCGATACCGGTCTGATCTACCGATACACGAACTCCTATGAGTTTTATGTCGGCAGCTACGCAATTTTTCACATCTGGCGCGAACAGCTCGCGAAGCTCGCCGGCTACCCGGCGATCGCGTTGCCGGGGTGCCGCAGCGTGTGGCACGAAAACGGGGCGACCGCGGCGGGCGCCGGTCCGTTCTACGAACTGATCTACTTCTCGGCCACGATGGGCACGATTGGTACCCGGCTGTCCCGCAAGCTTGCCGCCGATTTCAGCCGCTTCATGCATGTCGTCGACGCCGCTCAAGATGGCACCTTCGCGCTCTTGTCCCGCAACTGGTTTCAGGCCTTCACTCTCGCGTCGCTGAGCGGTGCGGTGCAATTTCACTGACTCGATTTGCCCGGCCGGCCGCTTGCCGCGGCCGGCATACCTGGAGAAACAGCATGCCCCGATATTTGATCGATGCAATTTTGGCCGCGATCGCAGCAAACGCCTTTGGCCCGGAGATCTCGTGCGGATGGGATTCCGACACGGAAATCGAAGTCCTGCCGACGTCGTTGCGTTACGCCATGCTGGAAGCGTTCCAGGCCGGCCAGTGCACGCGGCGATAAATTCATCCGCCGGCGCCGGCGTTGCCGGCGGCCGGCCATCGACGAGACTCCCATGACGGAAAACGAATTCGAAATGTTGCTTTACGCGATCGCACGCATCCATCTGCGTATCCACACGCTCGAAACACGCCACAGCGATCGCCTGGACTTTCACGATTGCGCGGTCTGGTGCATCCGCGACGCGCTCGCTGCCGCGTTCGACGCCGGCGTCGTACACGGCAAGCGCAATCCGTCGAACTGACGCGCGGCCGCCGGCGCCGATCGTGCACCGGCGGCGCTCCGGTTCGCGCTGTTCTACGATTCGCCCGGCCTGACGGCCCCGGGCGGTCGGTGGAACACGACAGGTCGCTACTCGGCCGCGGCATGTTCCACCTGGTCGGGGGCGCCCATGCCGCCCGCATCGAGCGGCCGGCGCGGGCGGAGTGTCGCCCTGGCGGGCGCTGGCCGGTTGGCACCCTTCCTATTGTCCAGCCGGCGCGCGGCACCTTGCGCGCCCGGCTGCGCCAGGCACGCAAGCCGCCCGTCTTCGCGCGCCGGACTCACGGGCTGTCCGCTCCTGGGGCTCGGCCGCCGCCGGCGTCCGGCCCCGGCGCTGGCCGCCCCGCCAGCCGCGCAACGGTGTTGCGCGGAGTGAGCACGGGGCACGCGGTGCCCCGCGCTGGCGAGCCCCGGAACTCGGAAACCTTGTCACAGCGTCCTAGCCCCCTGCTGTCGGTGAATTCGCTGCCATCGGGCCGCCTCATCCCGACGCATAGTGCGTCCCGCCGTCACCGCAAGGGTTCGCGTTGCCGCGCACTGCACCCGGTCGCCGGGCCTTCGGCCGCAGCGCTGCGGCTTTGCGCGCGCCCTTGCAGTGCCTGCGCAGCCGCACTCCCCATGCGTCGAGGCGGCTCCGAATGGCAGCTTTTTCCACCCCGACGCAATGGAGGCTCTATGAACGCAGTGACCACCGAGATTCCGGCCCTCGCCCACAACGCGGGCGTTCCCCCCGCACCCCCCGAGGCTCACCAAACGGCAGACGACGATATGCGAGACATTCCGATCAAGCGGCTCGTTGCGTCCCCCTATAACGTGCGACGCGTGCCGCCCACGGGCATCAAGGAACTTGCCCTCAACATCCTGCAGGTCGGGCTGCTGCAAAACCTGATCGTCCACCCGATGAAGATCGGCGCGAAGAAGGCGCAGACGTTCGGCGCGGCCGCTGGCGAGCGCCGCCGCCTCGCGCTCGCCTATCTGTTCGAGAACGGCCATATCTCCGGCGACTACCCGGTGCGCTGCCGCGTGGTGCCGCTCGAAGATGCCGTGGTGCTGTCGGCCACCGAAAACGAGATGCGCGAGCCGATGCACCCCGCCGATGCCTGCGACGCGTATCTGATCCTGATCGGCTCCGGCCGCTCCATCGAGGAAATCGCCGCGCTCTACGGCGTGCATCCGAAATCCGTACAGCGTCGCCTGAAGCTCGCGCGCGTGTCGCCCAAGCTGGTCGAACTGTTCCGCGCGGGCGAAATCAAGCTCGAACAGATGCAGGCACTTGCGCTGTCCGACAGTCACGCCGAGCAGGAATCCGCATGGTTCGACGCGGACCGGTACAGCCGGGACGCGCAGACGATCCGCCGCCGCTTCGTGCGCGACGAACAATCGTTTGCCAGCAATCGCGTCGCGAAATTCGTCGGCGTCGAGGCGTTCGAAGCGGCAGGCGGTACCGTCCGGCGCGACCTGTTCTCCGCGACCGACGACGCGTGGTATCGCGACCACGCGCTGATGGTGTGTCTCGCGACCGAGCAACTGGAAGCCATCGGCGTCGCCGTGCAGGCGGAAGGATGGGCATGGGTGAAGGCGATGCCGGAGCGCGATCCCGTGGCGCGTTCGCATTTCGTGCCCGTGATGGCGCGACGCGCGGAACCGAGCGAAGAAGCGGCGACGGAACTGGCGGCAATCGAAAAGCGGTTGTCTGAGATCACCGAGCAGATGGAAGCCGCCGAGACGTACGACGAAGCGTACGAGCAGCTCGAAACCGAGGAAGGCGCGTTGAACACGCGGCAGGACGAAATCGAGGAATCGTTGCTCTACTATCACCCCGACGACATGGCGCGCGCGGGCGTGCTGATCTCGCTCGATCCGGACGGCGAACCGGCCATCGAACGCGGGCTGGTCGAGCGCGATCCGGTCGGCACCGCCGCGACCGAGGGAGACGATGACGGCGACGATCCGTCGAACGGCCATTCCGCGCGCGTCACGGCAACGGAGCCGAAACCGGCGAAGGGGTCGCATTCGGAAAAGCTGACGCTGCGCTTGAATGCGCGGCGCACGGCGGCGATCGCCGCCGCGCTCGAACAGAACCCGCATGTCGCGGTGGCCGCGCTCGTGCACCGGCTGATGGTAGGTGAATACGGCCATACCGATGAGGGTAGTGCGCTGGATATCACCTTCCGCGATCAATACCACAACCTCACGAAGCACGCCCCGGAACTGGATGACCTTGAGTTCAGGACGCGTCGCCAGCAACGTCGTGTGTGGGGAGGCTTGATTCCGAACGACAGCGCAAGCCTGTTGACGTGGCTGATTGAACAAACCGACGAACGCCTGATGCTGATCCTCGCGCAGTATGTTGCGACGACGGTGGATGGCGTGACGCCGGATGAACGACCGCACGCGATCAACGCATTGATTCCGGCGCTTGGATTGAACCTTGCGGAAGCGTGGGAACCGACGAAAGCCAGCTACTTCGACCACGTGTCGAAACAGCGGATCGCGGACGTTGTGACCATGGCCGTGTCGCCTTCCGAGGGAATGCGCGTGGCGAAGCTCAAGAAGGGCGACGCGGCGACCGAAGCGGAACGACTGGTCGCCGGTCGCGGTTGGTTGCCGGAGCATTTTGTGCAGGCCGAGGTCGCTAACGCCAAGCTTTGGGATTGCCCGACCGACGATCCGGACGACGATGACGACGGCGACGAGCCTGTCGAGGATGCCGCCGAACACGCGGCCGAAGCCGAAGGCATGCCGGTTCACGACGAGTAAATCGACAGCGGCCGATGCATCCGCATCGGCCGCATTCCTGCCTGTCAATTTCCTCTCTCCCGATCAGGTGCGCAGCGTCTGTCGCATCAGCGCACCGCAGCCGTTCGCCCCTGTCGTCCCGTAGAAGCTCCCCCATTCTCCCGAAAATCCTCACCGTCCCGCGTACCTGGGCAGGCATGGACGACGCGCCCGCTGATCGCGGGCGAACAGCAGGGCCAGCGCCCGGCGTTGCCGGGCGACGAGACGCGGGGCACGGTGTGCCCCGCGTCGTGTGGCCGCTCGGCTCGGGGAAAGCCGTGTTTGCGCTCCATCCTTTCGTATCGGGTTAAACGCGTGAATCTGCCTTTCGGCCCGCCTCTTTTCGACGCATAGCGGAATGGCTCGCGGGTGCAAGGGACTTTCGCGGCATATCCTCGCGCGCTGCGCGCGCTCCGGTATTCCACGGTTCCCTTGCACCCGCGAGCCACCCCGCTAAAAACGCGTCGAGGCGGCTCCGAAAGGCAGATTCACAACCCGACACGAAAGGACGGAACCATGAGCGCAAACACCCCCGACCCAACCAGCCACACCCACGACGCGGGCGTTCCCCCCGCACCCCCCGAGGCTCACCAAAAGGCAGGTTTCGCGCAACGCATCGGCCGCCTTCGTCTGACTGCCGCGCACTGGCTCGGCTGCGCCGCCGATGCACCGATCCACGTCGTCTATCGCCGGACCCGGCCCGATGACGACGCGCGGGCGGTGCGGCTCGAAGTGATGGTGAACGGCCACGCGCAGCGCATCACCCTGTTTCGTCAACCCACTGGCGCTTGGTCGCCAGTCTGGCAATAACCCGGAGAACACATCATGTCCTACCAAACTGACGAACTCATGATCGAAGGCATCACCGACGACTATTACGCGATCGCTCACAAAGGTGATTTCGTTCCGGCCATCACGGTCTACGCCGTGGAGGGGGACCGGCTGTTCTCCGTGCCGGTCGAATGGAATGCCGAGCAGATCAACATTGCAATCGGCATTTTCGAGCGCGGCGAACGTTGCGGCGAAAAGCGTGGTATCGCGATGGCGCAGCGCACGATGCGCGATGCGCTTGGCATTGTTCACTAACAGCTTGCGCGTCCATCGTGACGCGCTTTCCATTTCCACGATAGGAAGCCACATCATGCGCGGACTTGAAATTCGAGTCTCTTTTGCCCTCACCCGGATCGCCGCAATCGCCGATCCGGAGAACACCGACATGCTTGAAGTCGAATTCGATGCCGAGTGCCAGGGGCGCTACGATTACAGGAGAGGATTCGGCTTACCGATCCTGTTTGAGGACGAACGCATTCTCCGAAACGCGTGGAAGCGAGGCTGGGCCGATGCGGCATTCAGCGATGAACTCGACAATTGCCCTCACTGTATCGCTGCGCACGGCGACCCCTGCCCTATCCACGGATGAGATCAGGAGCGAACATGCGAGTAACCGACATCGACACGGGCGGGCCGACCCCGGCCGAAATTCAAAGTTACTACGAGCAGGATTTTGCGGAACAGGAATTGATCGAGGCGATGACCTCAATCGGCCAAACGTATACGCACGGCGCGCATTACGGACCACGCGGCCATCATCATGTTACGGCAATCCGCGTCGACCACATGGGAGCGATTCGTCGTTGGTTCGTAGAACGGTTGATGCACGCGCTTGGATGGATCGCGAAGCCCGATCCGAGCGCGCCGAGCTGGTCGACTGACGAAAACCGGTAACCCCGTATGCAGGAGCAATCATGAACACCACGACTATTCTCAGCATCGAACAACTTGAACGAGCCATCAACCATTGGCGTGAACGCCGTCCGAGCAGAGACGGCGATGCGCTCCTGTGCCGTGAGGCTCGGTTGCTGGCTGAACCCTACGCGCTGATGATTTTCCACGGCGTAACGCAGATCGAGGTCTCGAAACTGAACGACGATCAACGTCGAGCCTTCGATGATGCTGCCGCATAACCAAGCGCCGCAGTCAATTTCAACGACAGCACGACAGCACGACGGAGCGAGGAAAGATCATGCGCGCACACATGATGTCAGAGGCAACAATCAAGGGGATAGATCAGGATCGCTACCCGACACGCGAAAAGATTTCC
>JAYFRU010000153.1:0-7380 GCA_040946965.1 Burkholderia sp.
GAACGACATTGGTACGCTGCTCAGCGGGCGGCATAGTCGCCTCGGCTAAGGGATACGAAATTCGCGGGCAAGGTCACATAGACCAATCCGCTATGCGGCCTGAGTCAAGTTCATGTATTTCCAATCAATAAAACTGGGCTGCTCGCTCGTCTGCTGGAACATCTTCAGCCGTGCTGAGCAGGCTTTTTGAACTGGCCTCTAAGCAGGTAACCGGAACCGGCAGGGATCGCCAAGAGCCGGCCGCCGGGCGGGCTGCCCGCTCAGGCGCGCGGCGGCGCCTTGGGCAGCGCGAGGCCGGTCATGAAACCGCGCGCGGTGTAGCGCATCAGGATCTCGCCGCGATGCTTGCCGGCCGCGGCCCGCACGAAGGCCAGGCCGAGCCCGAAGCCGCCGCGCTGGGTGCCGGGCCCGTGGGTGAGCCGCACGAAGGATTCGGTGGCGCTGGCGCGCAGCTCGGGCGCGATCCCCTGCCCTTCGTCCTCGACGCCGACCAGCCAGTCCTCGCCGTCGTCGGCGATCAGGCAGCGCACCTCGGTGCCCGCCGGCCCGTACTTGAGCGCGTTGTCGATCAGGTTGGCGACCGCGCGCGTGAGCATCATGCGATCGCCGATGCAGAGGCACTCCAGCTCGGGCACGCCGACGCTGATCCGGCTGCCCATGTTGCCGGCCTTCTCCCACAGCTGGTCGGCTGCGTCGAGCAGCACCTCGTTGAGGCTGACCAGTTCGGTCGGCTGCTTCTCCGATTGCGCGCGGGTCAGCTGGATGAAGCCGTCGGCCAGCGCCAGCGCGCGGCGCGCGTGCAGCTCGATGCGTTCGAGCAGCAGGGGCATCTCGCCGTGGGTGGCGCGGTAGGTGTCGAGCAGCGAGAGGATCGAGCTCTGCGGCGCGCGCATGTCGTGCGAGAGGAAGTCGAGCACCTCGTCGCGCTGGCGCAGCGTGCGATAGGAATTCGAGTGGTAGCGGATCCGCGCGATCATCTCGATCGGGTCCGGCAGCTTGACCAGGTAATCGTTCGCGCCGGCGACGAAGGCTTCGCGTTTGGCTAGCGGATCGTCGTTGACCGAGAGTACGATGATCGGGACCAAGGCCGAGAGGGCCTCCGCGCGCCAGGCGCGGACCATCTCGAGCCCATCGATGTCCGGCATCACCAAGTCCTGCAGGATCACGCTGGGGCGCACCTCGCGCGCCATCGCCAGCGCGGCCTGCGCATCGGAACAGACATGCAGCGCGATATCGGATTCGGCGGCGAGCAAACGACGCACCACCTCGCCGACGAACGCCTGGTCGTCGACGAGCAGCACCGAAATACCGGATTCGTGTGAATCCGGCGCATAGTCCGTATGGGTTGTTCCGTTCATGGAGTCGTCGCGTGTGCCGCCGCATGCCCCCCAAGGATGGACAGCGGCTGCGTCCATGCGGGGGCGGCTCCGCCTGCGCCCTCTCTGGCGCACTTCCGGTTGTGAATTCCCGGTTTCCGGCGGCATTGTTTTTTTTGAGAAATATAATTTAATAATTCTAAACGATTTTTATATTTCACGCTGAGGAATCCGACGCACTGGGCATGCGCCATGCTTGTTTGCGACGCAATCGCAGACGGCACCCCGGGCAAGCCGCCGCGGCAGTTGCCGGAGCATGCAAAAAACCGGCCGCGCCGGGCTTGCGCCACGACGCAGCCGGATTCGCCGCGAGCCGCCTCGGCAAAGGCGTTCAGCCGGGTTTGCGGCTCACTATCAGGCGCGGTTCCGTCATGTCCTCGATCGCATAGCGGATATGTCTTCGCGACCGAGCCCCGAATCCTTGACGCCGCCGTAGGGCATGTTGTCGACGCGGAACGAGGGCACGTCGTAGATCACCACCCCGCCCACCTCCAGTTCGTCCCAGGCGCGGTGCGCGTGCCCCAGCGAATCGGTGAACACCCCGGCCTGCAGGCCGAAGTCGCTGTCGTTGACGCGCGCCAGCGCATCCTCGAAGCGCTCGAAGGATTCGAGCAGCGCGACCGGCCCGAAGGCCTCCTTGCGATAGAGGTCCTGATCGCGGCCGACCTTCTCCAGCAGGGTGGCCTCGAACATCGCGCCGTCCACCTCGCCGCCCGCCACGATCTTCGCGCCGGCCTGCACCGCCGCCTCCATCCAGCCGGCCAGGCGACGCGACTCCGATTCGGAGATCATCGGCCCGACGAAGGTCTGCGGATCCTTCGGATCGCCCATCTTCAGCACGCGCGTCTTCGCCACCAGTTTCTCGTGCAGTGCCTCGTAGAGGCTCGCGTGCACCAGGATACGCTGCACCCCGATGCAGCTCTGCCCCGATTGGTAAAAAGCGCCGAACACCAGCCGCTCGACCACGAAGTCGAGTCGCTCGCCCTGGTCGGCGTCGACGATCGCGGCCACGTTGCTGCCCAGCTCGAGCACCACCTTCTTCTTGCCGGCCTTCTGCTTGAGGTCCCAGCCGACCGCCGGCGAGCCGGTGAACGAGAGCAGCTTGAAGCGCTCGTCGGTGGTGAACAGGTCGGCGCCGTCGCGATGCGCGGGCAGGATCGAGAAGGCGCCCTTGGGCAGGTCGGTCTCGGCCAGCACCTCGCCGATGATCAGCGCGCCGATCGGCGTGCGGCTGGCCGGCTTGAGCACGAACGGGCAGCCCGCCGCGATGGCCGGCGCGACCTTGTGGGCGGCCAGGTTCAGCGGGCAGTTGAACGGCGAGATGAACGAGCAGGCGCCGATCGGCACGCGCTTCACGTAGCCCGAGTAACCCTGGGCGCGCTTGGAGATCTCCAGGTCGACCAGCTCGCCGCCGATGCACACCGATTCCTCGGCGGCCACCCGGAAGGTATCGATCAGGCGCGCGACCTCGCCCTCCGGATCGTTGATCGGCTTGCCGGCCTCGATGCACAGCGCGTCGGCCAGCTCGTCGAAGCGCTCGCGAAAGCGTGCCACGCAGTGATCGAGCACGGCCTGGTTGGCGAGGTAGTACGGGTAGCTTTCCTGCAGCATGGCTTGCCTCCGGTCGGGGATGCGGGAATCGGCGGCGCCGCGAGGGGGAAATGCTCAGAGCTGCGCGGACAGGCGCGGGATCTCGCGGTTCAGGATCCGTTCGTTGTCCGAGTAATCGATCGGCACGTCGACCAGGTGTACGCTCGGCGTGGCGAAGCAGTGCTCGAGCAACGGCCCGAGTGCGTCCGCAGATTCGGCGCGATGGCCGTGCGCGCCATAGCTCTTCGCGTAGGCAACGAAGCCGGGATTGTCGAGCGTCATCGCGTAGTCGGGGAAGTTCATGTTCTCCTGCTTCCAGCGAATCATGCCGAAGGCATCGTCGCGCCGGAGCACCACCACCAGGTCGAGCTTCAGGCGCACGGCCATCTCGAGTTCCTGCGAGTTCATCATGAAGCCGCCGTCGCCGCAGATCGCCACCACCTTCTTCTGCGGATGCACGATCCTGGTGGCGATCGCCGATGGCAGGCCCGCGCCCATCGAGGCCAGCGCGTTGTCGAGCAGCAGCGAGTTCGGCTCGTGGGCACGCCAGTAGCGCGCGAACCAGATCTTGTACATGCCGTTGTCGAGGCAGGCGATGCCGTCCTGGGGCAGCGCGCGCGACAGGTCGTGCACCACGCGCACCGGGTGCAGCGGGAAGCGCGGATCGTCCTCGCCCTTCTTGAGATACTCGTCGAAACGTTCCTTGATCAGCATGAAGCGCGAGAAATCCCAGTTCTGCTTCGGTGCCAGCGCCTCCTTCATCTGCCAGACCGCGTTGGCGATGTCGCCCACCACCTCGATCTGCGGGAAATAGACCGTATCGACCTGGGCGCCCAGGAAGTTCACGTGGATCACCGTCTTGTCGTTGCTGCGCATGAAGAACGGCGGCTGCTCGATCACGTCGTGGCCGACGTTGATGAGGCAGTCGGCATGGTCGATCGCGCGGTGCACGAAGTCGCCCCGTCCGACAGCGTGGCGTTGCCGAGCCAGAGCGGATGCGTCTCGTCGATCACGCCCTTGCCCATCTGGGTGGTGAAGAACGGGATGCCGGTGGCGTCGACGAATTCGCGCAGCATGCGCGCGCTGGTCTTGCGGTTGCCGCCCGCGCCGATCATCAGCAGCGGATGGCGGGCCTGGTGGATCGCCTCCACCGCGCGCGCCACGACGGCCTTCTCCTCGGCCACCGGGCGGCGGCTGTAGCTGGCCGGGATCGGCTTGCCGTCGCCCTCCTCGTGCGCGATGTCCTCGGGCAGCTCGAGGTGGGCGGCGCCGGGGCGCTCGTCCTCGGCGCGCCGGAACGCCTCGCGCACCGACGAGGGGATATGGCCGATCGAGACGATCTGGCGCGTCAGCTTGGTGAGCGGCTGCATCATGTCGACCACGTCGACGATCTGGAAATGGCCCTGCTTGCTGGTCTTGATCGGCTTCTGGCCGTTGATCATCAGTATCGGCATGCCGCCGAGCTGCGCGTAGGCGGTGGCGATGACGAAGTTGGTGGCGCCGGGGCCGAGCGTGACAGGCACACGCCCGTCTTGCCGGGTCAGCCGCCCGTAGGTGGCGGCCATGAAACCGGTGGCCTGCTCGTGGCGCGTGAGCACCAGCTTGATCCGCGAATGGCGGATCGATTCGAGCAGATCCAGGTTTTCCTCGCCGGGTATGCCGAACACGTATTCGACGCCTTCCGCTTCCAGCGCCTTGACGAACAGATCGGATGCTTTCATGGGGACTCTCGGTGGATACCGCCCGACCGGCTTCCGGCGCGGGCGGTGTGGCAAACGCTCGGATCGGCCTACGACCCGGACGGCTCGTTACCTGCAGATGGACCAAGCTGAAAAGCATGCCGCGCGCGGCCGGTGCCGGATTGCGGCGGCGTCGGCCACGGCGGGCGACGGGTTCGATTGTAGGAGATCGCGCCGGACGCTGCAGCGATGGCCGGCGTCATGCGGCGGCGGTGCGGAAGAAAGGAATTCGTCAGGAGAAAGCGGGCATCACCACTTGCAGGCGGTGCTGTCCGAGGTGAAGCTGCCGGGATCGTTGACGAAGCTTAAGTCGCGCCGTGGCGAGCTCCTGGTGTAGCGCATCGATTCGACGATCGCGCCCTGGCTGAGCATCCGGTACTCGCCGCCCAGCCGGCCGTCGATCACCTCGACCCAGGTCCGGTCGAATTCGTCGGGGCGGCCCGGAGCAAGCTCGGTGCCCTGCTCGGACTTCAGCACGATGGGAATTACCGTCTTCGCCCCCTGGTAGCGCACATAACCGCCCGACCAATCCGTGTCGGTGTCGTAGAGCATGCGGAACTCGAAGCGGATCGACGCGGCGCCCACGCTGCCCTTGAAGCAGCGCACGTCCTGCTCGATCCTGGCCTGGGCGGTGCTGGCGGCCAGGCCGAGCAGTCCGGCCAGCACTGCCGGCACCAACGACGTGAGGCGGTGGCGCCGCTTCGTATTGCCTCGCTTCATGATCGCGCTCCGTATCATCGATGCGCCCCGATGCGCTCGGGTCGATGGCTGCATGTGCCGCGGCGGCCACCTCATTCCATCGCCAGGCGGGCCGTCACTTCCTGCTGCACCAGCTCGCGTTCGAGCTGGTGCAGCACCTCGTCGTGGATCTCGCCGGCGCGATGCATGCGCAGCATCTCGGCGCGCCTGGCCGCCACTGCGGCCAGCACCACGTCGTAATGGGCATGCACGTCCTCGGTCGGGAAGGCCGGCTCGTGCTCGAAACGCTCGGCGATCGACATCCGGTAGCTGTACTGCTCGAGCAGGCGCGGGTGGATCACCGTGCCCTCGGCATCGCGCACCAGCGGCTGGATCGCGGCCAGCTGGGCGCGGCTCATACGTGCCCAGGCACGCGGTTCGGTGAGGTGCCGCGCGTTCGGCACGTGCCCGTCGTGGGGCGAGACCAGCCGGATCAGCGGGCCGATGGTGGTGCCCTGCAGCAGCACCGTGACCAGGATCACCGCGAAGGCCGCCACCAGAATCATGTCGCGGCCGGGCATCGCTTCGGGCAGGGACAACGCGATCGCAAGCGTGACCACGCCGCGCATGCCGGCCCAGCTCATCACGGTGGCGGCGCGCCAGTCGGCATGCAGCCCCCCGCGCGGCCGAACCAGCGGCGCGGCAGCTTGAGGAATTCGACCGCGAAGATCCACAGGAAGCGCGAGCCGATCACGGCCGCCAGCACCGCCAGCAGCATCGGCGTCATGCTCGCGAACACCTCGCCGAAGCCGCCCAGGCGCACCAGCACGCCGCGCAGCGACAGCCCGATCAGCACGGACACCAGCGCCTCGAGCAGGAACACCATGATCTTCCAGAAGGCAGTGGAGCGCACCCGCACCATCGCGCTGAAGATCGCGTGCTGGTGCCAGCCCAGCATCATGCCCATGGTCACCGTCGAGATCACGCCCGACACTTCGAGGGTCTCGCCGGCGATATAGCTGGCCCAGCCGCCCAGCACCGCCGAGATCGTGAGCAGGTAGTCGTCGGACAGCAGCTTGATGAAGCGGATCAGCGCCCAGCCGACGATGAAGCCGACCGCCACGCCGCCCAGCCCCAGCTCGGCGAAGCGCGGCACCGCGCCCTGGAAGCTGAACACGCCGGTGAGCGCCGCAGCGGCGGCGAAGCGGTACAGCACCAGGCCGGCCGCGTCGTTGAGCAGGCTCTCCCCTTCCAGCAGCACCATCAGCCGGCGCGGCAGCGCGACCTGTTCGAGCACCGCCTTGGCAGCCACCGCGTCGGGCGGCGAGACGAGCGCGCCGAGCGTAAAGCAGGCCGCCCAGGGCAGCGAGGGCACCGCCCAGTGCACGGCCAGGCCGACCGCCAGGATGGTGAACACCACCGCGCCGATCGCCAGCATCATGATGCCGCCGAGGTTGCGCTTGAACTCCTCCCAGACCGAGAAATAGGCACCATCGACCAACAGCGGCGGCAGGAACACGATCAGCATCAGGTCGGGATCGAGGTTGACGGGCGGCAGGCCCGGCACGAAGGCGATGCCCGCGCCGCCGACCAGCAGCGCGGCGGCGGGCGGCAGCCGCAGGCGCTTCGCGACCAGTTCGAGCACGACGATCGCGGCGATCGACAACAGGATCAGCTTGAAGGCCGACACGGGAGACATGGAAGCTCCTTCTCCTTGGAGGGGAAACGGGTTGCGGATGGGGTTGCGAACGGTCGCGCGATTACACCATGAGGGATTGCGCCGCGTCGAGCGGAGAAATGTCAAACGGCAGTGAACAATGCCGCCCACACAGCACGGGGCGGGAGGCTTCGCGGGCGACCCGGCGCGACACATGAATGTCATGCTGGCCGGCTACGCGCTGGCATGCGAGGAAGGAACTGCTAGGGAAACGCTGATTTATTCGGCTCGGCGGTCATCGCTGGCGTAGCTGAGGACGTTATAGAAGGCAGCTCACGGA
>JAYFRU010000154.1:0-7370 GCA_040946965.1 Burkholderia sp.
CGATTTTCATTGGCAATGGAAAATCGACGGCACGGCCGGCAGCGGGAACGGCATTATGTTTTGGCTTCGGGCCAATGCTCGCGCATTGGCCCGGATTGATTCCCGCGCACGGGAAGTCCCGCGTTCAGTGCGAGATCTTTTCGAGCGCGATGCCCTTGGTGCGGGGACCCATCAGGCCGATCGAGGCCATCACGATCAGCATCGCGGCGGAGATGAAGGCGAACACGCCGGCGGTGCCGAAGCCGTTCAGCACCGAGGCGATCGCGAACGAGGTGAAGATCGCCGAGAAACGGCTCCACGAATAGACGAAGCCCACCGCGCGCGCGGATCGCGGTGGGAAACAGCTCGGCCTGATAGGCATGGAAGCTGTAGGACATGATGTTGTTGGCGAGCGTGAGACCGATGCCGAGCAGCACCAGCACGCCGGCCGTGCCGCTGCGGCAGCAAATCGCCGCGTCCGCCATCGCCACGATCACGCTCTTGCGCTCGAAGCGATCGCCGATCGCCAGGCCGATCAGCGCGGCCAGCGCGATCACGCTCGAATACATCAGGCTGGTGGTGATCGTGATGCCCTGCTTGATCAGCAGCGTCGGCACCCAGTTCGCGAAACCGTAGAAACCGACGGTCTGGAACACGTTGAAGATCGTCATCATCACGGTGCGCTTGCGATATGGCGCCACCCACATCGCGGAAGCTGCCGCGCGCGATCACCGGCTCGCTCGGGCCCGGCGGCGGCAGCGGCCGGCCGTATTCGGCCTCGACCTTGCGCTCCAGCTCGCGCATCACCTGGTCGGCTTCCGCGAGGCGGCCTTGCTGCGCGAGCCAGCGCGGGCTCTCCGGCAGCGCGCGGCGGATCCATCAGACGAAGATCGCGCCGTGCGCGCCGATCAGCACCACCCAGCGCCAGCCATCCAGGCCCAGCGGCGCATGCGGCACCAGCAGGTAGGCGAGGAAGACCACCACCGGCACCGCGCAGAAGCCGACCGCCTGCTCGCAGGCGAAGGCGCGGCCGCAGATCTCCTTGGGCACCAGCTCGGAGATGTAGGTGCCGATGGTCACCATCTCGACGCCGAGCCCGAGGCCCACCACGAAGCGCCAGAAGTTCAGCCCGGTGGCGCTGTCCTGGAAAGCCATCACGATGTTGGCGGCGGTGTACCAGAGCAGCGACCAGGTGAACACGGCGCGCCGCCCGAAGCGATCGGCCAGGAAACCGTAGGAGAGCGTGCCGATGAACAGGCCCGCGAACAGCGCGGCGATGAAGCTCGCCACCCCGGTGGTGCCGAACAGGCCGTGCGTCGAGGCCGAGAGGATGCCGCTCTTCACTAGGCCCGGCGCGACGTAGCCGCTGTAGAGCAGATCGTAGAGTTCGAAGAAAAAACCGAGGCTCAGCAGCGCGACCAGCTTCCAGACGGTGCGCGTGGGCGGCAGGCGGTCGAGGCGTGCCGCGATCGCGCGCGTCGATGGGCGCCGCAGCGGTGGAGGCGGCGGATGCGGGTCGGTCGGTGGAAGCCATGGCGGCGTGTCTCCGGTGCGGTCTTGTCGTCGCGATCGGCTCGCCGCGCAGTGGCGGCGGCCGGTCCGTCGCGCATTGTACCGGCGGGCCGAGCACGCGGCGCGGGGCCGAACGCGGCGGACCTCTCGCGCCGCGCCCCGAACCGGACTGGACCGCTCAAGCGGTTTTCGCCGGCGCGGGCCGCTTCAGCAGGCCGATCAGCAGCGCCGTGGCCACGGTGCCGGCCACAATCGCCAGCGTGTAGGTGCCCAGGTGCGTGACCGCGTTCGGGATCGGCAGCACGAAGATGCCGCCATGCGGCACCTTCAGCTCGACGCCGGCCGCCATCGAGATCGCGCCGGTGAGCGCCGAGCCGACGATGCATGACGGGATCATGCGCATCGGATCGCGCGCCGCGAATGGAATCGCGCCCTCGGTGATGAAGGCGATGCCGAGCACGGCGGCGGCGTTGCCGGCCTCGCGCTCCTCGGCGCCGAAGCGCGAGCGGAACAGCCAGGTGGCCAGCGCGATGCCCAGCGGCGGCGTCATGCCGGCCGCCATGGTGGCCGCCATCGGCGTGTAGACCTGGCTGGCGATCAGCCCCGCGCTGAAGGCATAGGCGGCCTTGTTGACGGGGCCGCCCATGTCGACCGCCATCATCCCGCCGAGGATCGCGCCGAGCACCACCGCGCTGCCCGACTGCATCGAGCGCAGCCAGCCTTCCAGCGCATGCAGCGCGGCCGCCACCGGCGTACCCACCACGTATAGCATCAACAGGCCGACGATCAGCGTCGACAGCAGCGGGATGATCAGCACCGGTTTGAGGCCCTCCAGGTTGCGGTGCAGCCGCAGGTGGCGATTGATCAGCAGTGCCGCGTAACCGGCCAGGAAGCCCGACACGATGCCGCCGAGAAAACCCGCGCCGAGGCTCGCGGCCAGCATCCCGCCGACCATGCCGGGCGCGATGCCGGGCCGGTCCGCGATCGAGTAGGCGATATAGCCCGACAGCGCCGGCACGATCAGCGCGAAGGCCGATTTCGCGCCGATCTGAAACAACGCCCAGGCCAGCGTGCCCCGGTGCGCGTCGTCGAAGGCATAGATGCCGCCCAGCGCGAAGGACAGCGCGATCAGCAGGCCGCCCGCCACCACGAAGGGCAGCATGAAGGACACGCCCGTCATCAGGTGGCGATAGGCGCCGGGCGCCTTCGCGTTGCGGGCCTGCTTGGCCGCCGCGGCCCGGTCGGCCAGCGAGGCGGCGGGCGCGACGGCATCCCGGCTCGCCTCGGCGATCGCGCGTTCGAGCAGCGCGGTGCCGCCGCCGATCGCCCCCTTCGTGCCGGTCTCGTAGAGCCGCTTGCCGACGAAGCGCGATTTGTCGACCTGCGTGTCGGCGGCGATCACCACCAGGTCGGCCTCGGCGATCTGCGCCTCGCTGAGCCGGTTTTGCGCGCCCACCGAACCCTGCGTCTCGACGTGGATCGCGTGGCCGAGCTGGCGCGCGCCCTGCGCGAGCCCCTCGGCCGCCATGAAGGTGTGGGCGATGCCGGTGGGGCAGGAGGTGATCGCGACGATCTTCAGCGCGCGCGCCGGCGATGCTGTGTTCGCGGCCGGCGCCGAAGCGCCCGCCGCGTGCGAGACCCGCGCCACCAGTTCGTCGGCCTCGCGGATCGCCCGCTCGATCGAGACGCGATGAATCGCCTTGCCCGCAAACCGCGCCTCGTCGATGGCGGCCGTATCGTCGGCGGCGATTAGCACCGCGCGCGCCGCGCCGACCTGCTCGGCCGTCAGCGGCGAGCTGATGCCCAGCGCGCTGCGCGTCTCGATCTCGAGCGTGCCGCCCAGGCGTCGCGCCGCGCGCAGCAGGGCCTGCGCCGCCATCGCGGGTGCTGCGCTGCGCTCCGGGGCCACTACCAATCCAATCAGTCTTTCCATGATGTCTCCGCTGCCGCGCCGCCCGCGCGGGGTCGCACGGCGCCGTCGGCCGCGATCGTGAAGGTGTCGAGCTCGACGCGCGCCGCGTGCGCGTCGAGCGTTGCGTGATCCGGCAGATGCGGGCCGACGCGCGCCAGCTTGGCCGCCGCGAAGGCGCTCGCGCGGCACCCGGCCTCGGCCCAGCCGCAGCCCTCGACCAGGCTCGCCACCAGCCCGGCGACGAAGGCATCACCCGCGCCCACCGTGCTGGCCACCGGCACGCGCAAGGGCGCCGCGTGAAACCCGTCGAGTTCGGCCGAGTCGGTCGCGCAGAGGCCGAACGCGCCCTGCTCGCCGAGCGAGACGGCGACGTGGCGCACGCCTCGCGCCACCAGTTCGCGCGCCGCGTCGAGCAGCGCCTCGCGGCTGTCGAGCGGCCGGCCCAGCGCCGCCGCCAGCTCCTCGCGATTGGGCTTGACCAGGTCCGGCAAATCGCGCGGATCGGCCGAGCCGAGCACGTCGGCCAGCGGCGCGCCGCTGGTATCGAGCGCGACGCGCGCCCCCGCCTCGCGCAGCAGGCGCGTGGCGCGGCGATAGAAGTCCGCGTCGATGCCCGGCGGCAGGCTGCCGGCCAGCACGAACCAGCGCCCCGGTGCCGCCAGCGAGGCAAGGCGCGCCTCCAGCGCCGCCTGGTCGTGCGCCGTGGCGCGCGCGGTCGCGAGATTGAGGTCGGTGGTCTCGCCGCGCGCCGGGTCGACCAGCTTGACGTTGGTGCGGCTGCGCCCGGCGATGCGCACGAAACGATCGTCGATGCGCTTGTCGGCGAACATCGTCTCGAAGGCCTCGCCGCCCTCGCGGCCCAGCAGGCCGGTGACGACGGTGACGATGCCGTAGTCGGCCAGGCAGCCGGCGACGTTGACGCCCTTGCCTCCCGCGTTGATCTCGAGCGATTCGGCCTGGTTCACGGCGCCCAGCACCAGCCCGGCCACGCGCACGGTCTGGTCGAGCGCGGGATTTGGCGTGACGGTCACCACCACGCGCGCGGCATCGGCCACCGATCGGATCGAGATCCTCATGCGGCCGCCTCGTTCTTCGCCTGCGTGGCCGCGTCGCCGTCGAGCGCGCGCACGGCATCGACATCGGCAAGCTCGAGCGCGCGACGCGCCAGCACGCGCAGCGCATCGAGCCGCGAGGCGCGCAGCCGCGTCTTCACCGCCGGGATGTCGCGCACGCTCATCGACAGCTCGTCCACCCCGAACCCCGCCAGGATCGCCGCGCCGAGCGGCTCGCCGGCCAGCCCGCCGCACACACCGACCCACTTGCGATGCCGGCGCGCGCCGTCCACCGTCTGCGCGATCATGCGCAGCACGGCCGGGTGCAGGCTTTCGGCCATCCGCGCCAGCTCGGGATGCTCGCGATCGATGGCCAGCACGTATTGCGTGAGGTCGTTGGTGCCGATCGAGAAGAAGTCGACGATCTCGGCGAAATGATCGGCCAGCGCCGCAGCCGAGGGCGTCTCGACCATGATGCCGAGCGGCACGGCGGGCGCGTCGAGCTCGGCGCGCACCGTCTCGGCCAGCGCGATCGCCTGGCGCGCCTCGTCGAGCGTGGACACCATCGGGAACATGATCCACAGCGGGCCGTGCTTCGCGGCGCGATAGAGCGCGCGCAGTTGCGGCACGAACAGGTCGGGCCGGCGCAGGCACAACCGCAGCCCGCGCACGCCGAGGAAGGGATTCGATTCGTGCGGCAGGTTCAGGTAGGGCACCTGCTTGTCGCCGCCGATGTCGAGCGTGCGGATGATCAGGCGCCGCCCACCGCTGGCCTCCACCATCTGCCGGTAGCAGGTGTATTGCTCGTCCTCGTCGGGCGCGTCGTGGCGCTCCAGGAACAGGAACTCGGTGCGCATCAGGCCGACGCCGTCGGCGCCGTTCTCGAGCGCCCCCTTCACCTGCGCCGGCCGCGTGATGTTCGCGCCGATCTCCAGCACGTGGCCGTCGAGCGTGGCGGCCGGCAGCGCGCGGTTCGCGGCCGCGCGCTGCTGCGTCTCGACGAACTGCCGCTGCGCTTGGGCCGCGCGCTCGCGATCGGCCGCCGACACGCCGGCATAGAGCCGCCCCGCGTTGCCGTCGAGCACCACGTGGTCGCCGTCGCGCAGGGTCAGCAGCGCGGCCCCGCAGGCCACTGCGGCCGGCACGCCGAGCGTGCGCGCCAGGATCGCCGTGTGCGAGGTCGGGCCGCCCGCCACGGTGCAGAAGCCGAGCGTGACGGCCGGGTCGAGCCGGGCCGTGTCGGAAGGCGTGAGATCCTCGGCGATCAGGATCGAGGGCGCGCCCTGCCCGGCACCGGCGCCGGATGCATCGGCCCGGCCCGTTACGTCGGTCTCGTCGGTCTCGCCGAGCCGGCCGAGCACGCGGCGCGCGACATCGCGCAGGTCGGCGGCGCGCGCAGCCAGCAGCGGATCGGGCAGCGCCGCCAGTTTCGCGGCCTGCTGCTCGGTGGCGTGATGCCAGGACCAGGCCAGGCCGTGGCCCTCCACCACCAGCCGCGCCGTCTCGTCGAGCAGCGCGGCATCGCCGAGCAATTCGCGCTGCGCCGTGAAGATCGCGCCCTCGGCCTCGCCGAGCCGCGCGCCGGTCTCGCGCGCCAGGGCCTCGAGTTCGCGGGCGGTGCTCGCCAGCGCCGTGTCCAGGCGGGCGGTGGCATCGAGCGGGTCGTCGGCGCGATCCTCGATCCGCAGCGCGACCGCGCGCATCAGGCGCACCGGCCCGGCCACGAAGCCTGGGCCGGCACCGACGCCCTCGAACACCATGGCGGGGTCGCGCGGCGTCCACAGCGCCGGCTGCGCCTGCTGGCGGCGCAGCTTCGCCGCGTCGGCGCGCGCGTGTTCCTCGGCCGACAGGGCCTCGATGGTCCGCTTCAGCGCGGCCAGCGCCTCGGCCGCGTCGACGCCCTGCGCCGACAGCACCAGCGCGGCGTTCGCGGTGGCGCCCAATTGCAGCAGGCTGACCAGGTTCTTCGGATCGGCGGCGCTATCGCCGTGACGCACGCGCAGCGCGGCCTGGAAGCGTTTCGCGCTGGTCACCCAGGCGCTGGCGGGGCGCGCATGCAGGCCGTGCGGATAGTCGAGCACCAGTTCGACGCGCTCGGCATAGTCGGCCGGCGTAGCGTGCACGATCGCGACCGACCCGGCGGGCACTGCGGCATCGCCGTCGAGCGCAGCGACGATCGCCTGCGCGTCGCGCGTCGCCAGCAGCGGCTCCAGGCGCGCCGGATCTCCGATCAGGCGTGTCAGGCGCTGCAGCAGCACGATGTGCTGGTCCGATTGCGCGGCGATCGCCACCACCAGGCGTGCACGCTCGCCGTCGCGCCACTCGACGCCCTCGGGCAACTGCAGCACGGCCACGCCGGTGCGGCGGATCAGGTGACGGTCCTCCTGCAGGCCATGCGGGATCGCCACGCCGTGGCCGAGATAGGTGTTCGACACCTGTTCGCGGCCGTGCAGGCTGGCCACATAGGCCGGCTCGATCACGCCGGCCTCGACCAGCAGCGCGCCGGCCTGGTCGATCGCGTCGTGGCGGGAGGCGGCCCGGGCGGCGAGCCGGACCTGTCCCGCAGTAAGCAAGGACGACATCGCGTCTCCTGACGATTCGTTGGAATAAGCGTATTGAAATCGATACCACTTTTTCCGTCAAGCCACGCCGAAGGATTGAAAATCGGCTGAAATTCGTGCCAAGCCCCGCTAGAATACGCAGGCACGCCTGCTTCCGGGCGCCGGCGGCAGTTCAGGGCCGTCGCCGCGACTCCGTCGAATCAGGGTATTTCCCGATCCAAGAACTGAAATCGATACCAGTCGATATGGCACTACGCATCAAGGATGTCGCCAAGGCAGCCGGCGTATCGGTCACCACCGTCTCGCGCGTGCTGTCCAACAACGGGCCAGTGCGCGACAGCGTGCGCCGGCGCG
>JAYFRU010000155.1:0-7360 GCA_040946965.1 Burkholderia sp.
TCCTCAAACTCGGCTGCTGCTTGATCTGCTGGAACACCTTGCAGCGAACTCAGAAGTCTTTATGAAACCGTCTCTAAGCGAGACGCGGGCGACGCTTACAGCTTGCCGTAGCTGTGCAGCCCCGACAGGAACATGTTCACGCCGAGGAAGGCAAAGGTCGTGACTAGCAGGCCCGTCAGCGCCCACCAGGCAGCCACGCCGCCACGCAGCCCCTTCATCAGGCGCATGTGCAGCCAGGCCGCGTAGTTGAGCCAGACGATCAGCGCCCAGGTCTCCTTCGGGTCCCAGCTCCAGTAGCCGCCCCAGGCTTCAGCGGCCCACAGCGCGCCGAGGATGGTGGCGCTCGTGAAGAACGCGAAGCCGACCGCGATCGACTTGTACATCACGTCGTCGAGCACCTCGAGCGCCGGCAGGCGGTCGGCGAGCACGCCGCGTTCCTTGAGCAGGTAGGCGACGCTGACCATCGCCGACAGCGCGAAGCTGCCGTAGCCGATGAAGTTGGCCGGTACGTGGATCTTCATCCACCAGATCTGCAGCGCCGGCACCAGCGGCTGGATCTGCTGCGCGTCGCGCGCGATCGAGTACCACATCAGGAAGCCGACCGCCGCGCTGATCACCAGCAGCACGAAGGCGCCGAGCGAGCGCGTGCCGTAATGGCCTTCGTAGTAGAGGTAGAGCAGGGCCGTTATCAGGCTGAACAGAACGAACACTTCATAGAGGTTCGAGACCGGGATGTGGCCGACGTCGGCACCGATCAGGTAGGACTCGTACCAGCGCACCATCAGCCCGGTGAAGCCCATCAGCACTGCGGCCCAGGTCATCTTCTGGCCGATCGCGGCGCCGGTCGGCGAACGGCTCAAGAGGCCGATCCAGTAGAACACGGTGGCGAACACGAACAGCGCGCTCATCCACAGGATGGCGGACTGGCTCGACAGGAAGTACTTGAGGAAGAAGGCCGAATCGGCCCGGGACAGATCGCCGTGATAGAGATTCAGCGACAGCAGCGAAAGCACCGCGATCAGGGCCATCAGCAGCCGGGCCGGCTTCCACCGCCAGCCGAGCCCGACCAGCGCGACGGTCGCGCCCGTCATCACCGCCTGGTCGTAGTAGTCCATGTGCGCCTGGTAGTGAACCAGGGCGAATCCGGCGCCCGCCACCATCGCCAGCGCGAACAACCAGTCGCCGAGGGACAGACGGCGGTAGAAGGGACGACCGTCGAAAAGCGCGGCGAGCGAAGCCGTGGCGGGAGCGGCGGCGGGCACCGCTTCGGCGCGGCCGCGCGGCACCGGTGAAGCCTGGGTCAGATCCATGACGTTACCGTGGGGAGTCGTGGAGATCGGTATCGCGCCCGGCAGACGCCGCAGCGACGGGTTCGGCGCCGAGCACCGTGCCCACCGCGTCGCGCGTCTGCGCGAACTCCTTCTCGAAATCGAATGTCCGGCGGGCCGTCGACATCGCCATCACGACGCCCACGCCTGCCGGCGTGTCCTTGAGCCAGAGCCAGAGCCGACGTTCGCGCACGTAGAACATGGAGAAGATGCCGAACACCAGCAGCAGGCTGCCAAGATACACCAGATTTTTACCAGGCGCGCGTGTCAACTGGAATACCGAAGCTTGCACCTGCTTGTATGAATCGAGCCGCAGATAGACCGGCGCGCCATACAGGAAACTGTCCGACAGCGCGTTGATGGCGTTCTGCACGAAGCGCGCCGTCTCGGCCGTCTGCTTGACCGGCGCTACGCCGGCCTGTTCGCGCGCGACCTCCCATGCCTGCCACATCGCGCCCTCCAGCATGCGCAGCAGCAGGCCGGCGGCCTTTTCCTGCTCGGCCTTGGGCACCGACTGGTCGATGAAGCCCGCCACCGCCTGGAAGCCGCCCGTGTTGCCGCCGTCGGGCTGGCGGCCCGCGCGCGGGTCGGCGCCGGCGAAAAGGGTCAGGACGCGCAGCGCGCTGTCGTCGAGCCGCGTGCGCAGGCCCGCGTCGGCGTTCGGCAGCGAGGCCTGGGCGAAACGCGCGGCCGCCTCGGTGCGCACCGCCGGATCCTCGAGCGCGGCGCGCATGCGCATCCATTCGTTGACCGAATCGTCGGCATCGGCGGGGATGCGCAGGTAGCGGAACGGGTCGTTCGGGCTCAGCCGCACGCCGACTAGGAACAGCCGGTCGCCGCCGATCTCGACCGGCAGCATGTAGTTGTTGAACTCGCGCGCCTGGCCGTCCTGGCCGCGCACCTTGTACTGGACCGAGGGGCCGACGTTGTGCAGGTTCACCGGCGTCGAGGTCTTGGCGCCCGAGCCCAGCCGCTCGTCGAGCGCTTCCTTGAGCGAATGCGTGGTACCGACGCCGCGCACGTCGGTCTTGCCGCTCGCGTCGGTGACGTTCTCGACGTTGATGGCGCGGAAGTCGGCGAACTCGATGGTGTCGCCGGCATGGCCGGCCAGCGGCACCGCATTGCCGATCACGCCGTTGACGGGGCAGGTCTTCCCGCTCGCGCCCGACATCGGGAAGGCCGTCATCTGCATCTGCGAGCCGCCGTCCTGGAAGCTCGATTGGTAGATCGACACGCCCTTGTAGGTGAAGGGCTTGTTGACCTCGACGCGCGCCGGGATGCGCATGCCGGTCTCGCGGTCGATCACCACGATATCGCTCGCGAACAGCTTGGGCATGCCGGTCGAGTAGTAGTCGACGATGAACTTGTCGAGCTGGATCGAGAACGGCAGGTCCTGGATCAGCGAGCCGTTCGGCTGGTTCAGGATCGCGGTCGAGACATACTGGCCCTCGGGCACCCAGGCATAACCGCGAAAGGTCGGGTTGGAGGCGGACAGCCGATGCTCGGGCCCGATCTCGCTGATCGCCGCGCTGCTGTTGACGGGCGACTTGCCGAACAGCCACATCTGGAAATGGATCGGCAGATTGCTGTCGAGCAGGCCGCCGATGCAGATCACCACGATCGCCAGGTGGGCGGCGATATAGCCGTACTTGGTCATCGCGCCGCGCTTGGCGGCGATCAGGGTGGCGCCCTCGGATTCGCGGATCACCTGCTTGTAGCCGGCCTTGGCGACGAAGCCGGCGAGCGCCTGGGCCGCTTGCGCTCGTTCGCCGGGCACGACGAACTCGGCCTTGTGATGGAAGGCGCGCAGGCTGCCCTCGCGCACCTTGTCCTTCCAGCTGCGCACGTCGGCCAGCATCTTCGGGCCGTTGCGCAGCACGCAGAGCGACAGCGAGACCACCAGGAACAGCAGGATCAGCATGAACCACCAGGCGCTGTAGACCGTGTGCAGGCCGATCGCGCGGAAGATGTCGGCCCAGAACGGGCCGAACTGGTTCACGTAGTTAGGATAGGGATCGTCCTGCGTGAGCACGGTGCCGATGATGCTCGCGATCGCCAGCACGACCAGCAGCGCGATCGCGAAGCGCATCGAGCTGATCAGCGCGATCGCGGTGTTCAGCGCGCGGCGACGCGTCCTGGTCTCGATGCCTTGCGTGGTAACGCTCATTCACACTCCGACTGACAACAAAAAAGGGCAAGGCGCCCGCCTGGCGGCAGCGCCCCACCCTTTCTCTCTTCGTTCTTGCGCCCGTCATTCATGACGATGCGCCCGATACCCGTTGCCGGGCGCTCAGTGCAGGCCGGCGATGTAATCGGCGACCGCCTTCACTTCGCTGTCCGACAGGCGCGATGCGATCTGATGCATCGGCTCGTTGTTGTTGCGTGCGCCCGCGCCCTGCTGGAACGCGGTGAGCTGCGCGACCGAGTAATCGGCCCACTGCCCCGACAGGCGCGGATACTGTACAGGAATTCCCTGGCCGGTCGGACCGTGGCAGCTCGCGCAGGCCGGCACGCCCTTCTCGGCGATCCCGCCGCAGTAGATCTTCTGCCCCAGCGCGACGGTCGCTGCATTGCGCGCGGCACCGGGTTTCGGCGCCTGGGCGCCGTAGTAGGCCGCCACGTTGCGTGCATCGGCATCGCTCAGCGCGCCGGCGAAACCGGCCATCACCGAACTGTTGCGCGCCGGTCCCTTCGCGCCCGGCTGCGTCTCGAAATCGTGCAACTGCTTGACAAAATACTCGGGATGCTGGCCGGCCAGCTTCGGGAATGCGCCCGTGGCGCTGTTTCCGTCGGCACCGTGGCACGACGCGCAGACCGCCGTCGCGATCGCCTTGCCGCAGTCCAGATCCGGCTTGGCCGCATCCGCCGCGTGTGCCTGAACCACGAAAATCACGAACCCTGCCGCCACCTGAAGCGTTATCAGAGACTTGCACAGTCGATTCATTCGCACACCCTGTTTCGTCTTGTGGGAATTTGAGGTTCTGCAAACGACGGCACTCAGTCTACCGCAGAAAGCGCCTGCAACAGGCCCGCAGGGCTTCGGGAAAACCGCCGTATTGTACAATATGGCGTTTAAAACCCCGTTCCGGCTATCAGGGTTACTGCGCGGATTACCGCGTGCAATGACCGTCCGGATCGTTGCGGGGCTTCCCGCCTCCACGCGCGGTCGCACCGCGCTCTCGCCCCGTCCGCACCCATGGCCTTCCTGCTCCATCAAGCCCGTTTCTACACGACCGTCAATCATCTACGCGACCTGCCGCCCACCGTGGTCCCGGAAATCGCGTTCGCCGGCCGGTCCAATGCGGGCAAATCGACGGCGATCAACATCCTCTGCAACCAGAAGCGGCTAGCCTTCGCCTCCAAGACACCGGGCCGCACCCAGCACATCAACTACTTCTCGGTCGGCCCGGCCGCCGAGCCGGTCGCCAACCTGGTCGATCTGCCCGGCTACGGCTACGCGGAAGTACCCGGGGCGGCCAAGGCGCATTGGGAAGCGCTGCTGCCGGCCTACCTGAAGACCCGGCCCCAATTGTGCGGGATGATCCTGATGATGGATTCGCGCCGGCCGCTGACCGAACTCGACTGCCGCATGATCGAGTGGTTCGCGCCGACCGGCAAGCCGATCCACACCTTGCTGACGAAGTGCGACAAATTGACCCGCCAGGAAAGCGTCAACGCACTGCGCAACACGAAGAAAGCACTCGAGGCCTATCGCGACGCCGGCTATCAAGGCGCCCTGACCTGCCAGCTGTTCTCGGCGCTCAAGCGCACCGGGATCGACGAGGCCCATGTGCTGGTCGAGAGCTGGCTGCGGCCGGAGGTCGCCGGCGAAGATGACGCAGCTGTTGCAGAATAAGCGTTCTGCGCCTGAGCGCGCGGCCCCGAAAAGAGGCTTGCCGTCGGTTGGCGCATAAAAAAAACCGCCGTTTCACGGCGGGTCAAACAGCCTAATCGAATAACGACAGGCACCCGCTCAGGGAGGAGAAGCGGGGAGCGCCGCGCCTTGGCGCGAAGCTCGATCGCAATCATATACCATTGTCTCGAAATTTCACCGAAGGCTTCCTTCAGACTGATTCCAGCGATTTCGTCATGAGCCTCCATCCCTTGCACCGTCCGCGCAGAATGCGCCGCGACGACTTCTCGCGTCGCCTGATGCGAGAAAACCTCCTCACTACCAACGATCTGATTCTGCCGGTGTTTGTCGTCGAGGGCAGCAACGTGCGCCAGGCGGTGCCGTCGATGCCCGGCGTCGAGCGCGTTTCGGTTGACCTGCTGATGGGCGTCGCCGAACAATGCGTCGCGCTCGGCGTGCCGGTGCTGTCGCTGTTCCCGGCGATCGAGCCGTCCTTGAAGACACCCGATGGCCGCGAGGCGACCAATCCCGAGGGCCTGATCCCGCGCGCGGTGCGTGAGCTGAAGAAGCACTTCCCCGATCTCGGCGTGCTGACCGATGTCGCGCTCGATCCATATACGAGTCACGGCCAGGACGGCGTGCTCGACGAGAACGGCTACGTGATCAACGACGTGACCCTCGAGATCCTCAGCGAACAGGCGCAGACGCAGGCCGAGGCCGGCGTCGACATCGTCGCGCCGTCCGACATGATGGACGGCCGGATCGGCACGATCCGCGAGATGCTCGAGAGCGAAGACCACATCCATACGCGCATCATGGCCTACTCGGCCAAGTACGCGTCGGCGTTCTATGGCCCGTTCCGCGATGCGGTGGGTTCGGCCTCGAACCTCGGCAAGGGCAACAAGATGACCTACCAGATGGACCCGTCGAATTCCGACGAGGCCCTGCGCGAAGTCCGCCTCGACATCGAGGAAGGCGCCGACATGGTGATGGTCAAGCCCGGCATGCCGTATCTCGATATCGTGCGTCGCGTGAAGGACGAGTTCCGCTTCCCGACCTACGTCTATCAGGTCAGCGGCGAATACGCGATGCTGAAGGCCGCCGCGCAGAACGGCTGGCTCGATCACGACAAGGTGGTGCTCGAATCGCTGCTCGCCTTCAAGCGCGCCGGCGCGGATGGCGTGCTGACGTATTTCGCGCTCGACGCGGCGCGACTGCTGCGCGATCAGAAATAAGTGGCGGCGTGCCGTGCGAGGCGCGCGCTCGTGACAAAACGGCGAAGCGTGTCAGACGCTTCGCCGTTTTTCATTGGGCTCGGGAAATCGCCCGCTATCGCAGGCGTTTCAGCGGGTCAGGCCGAAGGCGCCGCTGCCGGCGCGCCGGCCCGGTCCGCCAGCCGGCGGTGGCCGCAATGTCGACACCGACTGGAAGGGCAAGCGGCGCAGCAACGACACGCATGAATCGAGTACCGATCCGGACGCGCGCCTGTTCCGCAAGGGGCGGCAAAGCGGAGCCATCCTTTGTTATCAGGGACACATCCTGATGGAGAACTGCTCGGGCTTGGTGGTCGGCGCCATGGTCAGCCACGCTGACGGTTTCGCCGAGCGCGCAAGTGCGTTGCGCTTGCTCGATTGCGTGCCGGGCCGTCATGCCAAGACGCTCGGTGCCGACAAGGGTTACGACATGCGCGACTTTGTGCGGGACTGCCGAGCGCGCAAAGTAACGCCGCACGTCGCGCGCAACGACGCGCATCAAGGCGGCAGCGCGATCGACGGGCGCACGTCTCGGCACGCCGGTTATGGCATCAGCCAAGTGATTCGCAAGCGCATCGAAGAGCACTTCGGCTGGGGCAAGACTGCCGGCAGGATTCGACAGACCGCATATCGCGGCATCAAACGGGTCGACCAGCACTTCAAACTGACGATGCTGGCGAGCAACCTGACTCGAATGGCTCGGATACTGGCAGCGGTGCCGCAAGGGGCGGCGCGATAAGCCGCCCAAGCGCAGCCGTCGCGCGGCAACGCGCTGGCCGGTCCGCTCGCCAGCGGGACATCCGGCACAATCCGTCTGCAACTCAGCGGCCAATCGCATGCGAAACCCTTTTACTCACAAGTCAGTAATTTAGCGGACAAATCGGGACCATTGGCACCACGACATTGTCGCAGTTTTTCATGAAGAG
>JAYFRU010000156.1:0-7353 GCA_040946965.1 Burkholderia sp.
CCCTAGCTAGCGGCTACTATGGCCTCTGCTGACCCCTTGCTCCGGCTCTTCACCGTCACCCTTTCAGACGTAAAGCAAGGTCTCCCCAGGTAAGAACGCACTCCTTCATCGCACAACCGCCGTATTTACATCGCCTCGCCTTGGTCACAAGAGCTTCACGGTCTTTTGCCCGCTCGCCCTGCTCAGCAATGCCTTCTATACGGTTCTTGTCCATCGGCTCGCGATTTACGCTCCACGCTTCCTTCCCACACTCGGTCACCCTCATGCAGTTGCGCTTCACTTCGTTCGTTGTGACCAACTTACGGCGGGACTTACACCCGCAGGAGTGCGCCCATGCTGGGCGCACAAAAAGCCCCGGCGCGATGCCGGGGCGAACGGAACAACCACCACATGGACGATCGGTGCAGCGGGCCTCGCTCAGGCGACCTGCTGGAGCACCGGTAGGCAAGAGCGCAGAGGCCTCGAATTCGCGGCGCACCTCGGGATGCTCGAGCGCGAGCTCGACCGTCGCCTTCAGGTAGCCGATCTTGCTGCCGCAGTCGAAGCGGGTGCCGTAGTAGCGATAGGCCAGCACCTGCTCCTCGGTCAGCAGCGACTGCACGGCGTCGGTCAACTGCAGTTCACCGCCGGCGCCCGGCTTGATGCGGCGCAGGTGATCGAAGATGCTCGGCATGAACACGTAGCGGCCCACCACGCCGAGATTGGACGGCGCGCTCTCGGGCGCCGGCTTCTCGACGATGCCCGACAGCTTGCTCACGTCCTCCTCCCATTCGCGGCCCTCGACCACGCCATAGGAGCGGCTGTCCTCGCGGGCGATGGTTTCGACGCCGATCACCGAGCTGTGATAGTGGTTGAACACGTCCACCAGCTGGCGCAGTACCGGCTGCTCGCCGTGCAGCAAATCGTCGGCGAGGATCACCGCGAACGGCTCGCCGTGCACCAGCTTCTCGGCGCACAGCACCGCGTGGCCCAGGCCCAGCGCCTCGGGCTGGCGCACGTAATAGCAGTCGACGTTGGCGGGCTTGATGCCGCGCACCAGTTCGAGCAGCTTGTCCTTGCCGCGTGCCTCGAGTTCAGCCTCGATCTCGTAGGACTTGCCGAAGTGATCCTCGATGGCGCGCTTGCTGCGCCCCGTCACGAAGATCATTTCGGTGATACCGGCCTTGATGGCCTCCTCGACCGCGTACTGGATCAGCGGCTTGTCGACCACCGACAGCATCTCCTTGGGCTGGCCTTGGTGGCCGGCAGGAACCGCGTGCCGAGCTCGGCAACGGGGAACACGGCCTTCTTGACTTTGAGCATGGTGATGAATCCCGGAGAAAGTGACGGCCGCGCAGCGCGCGGCCCGATGAAACGGCATGGCCGGTCACGCTAAGGCGTGCCGGTGCGGCCGGCGGCGCGATGACGAGCGCCGCCCCGCCGATTCAGCGCTACGCGCGGGCGGTGCCGGGCCGGACCAGGCCGGCCGCGAGCGAGGCGCCGCGCGCGCGGCCGCTCATTCGAATTCCTCGGTCAATGCCGCGTTGCCACGCTCGAATCCGAAACGGCTGATCGGTTCATTCTTCAAGGCGTCGCGATAGGCCGACAACACGACCATGACCAGCAGTACCGCGCCGCTTGCGATCCAGTTGATATCCATCTTGTATTCCCCATCTGTTTCGACCCGGACCAAAACTATCAGAAAAAAATCGGCAAATAATTGGCTGGATTTCGCCACCTGGAATGGCACGGGCAGCGAAACGTCTTGTTGCAATTTCATGCGGTTTTTTTTTCGTTCATCGTTCGATTTCTCACGCCTTAGGATCAGGGTGCGCCAAGGAGCGAACGGCCGTTCGCCCGCCGCGCATCGTTCGCTATTTCAGGCCAAGGAAACCGACGCATGAATGCTCTCAGCGCGCCGACGCTCGCGCGGCCCGTCGCCCCCGACAACAAGGATGCGTTGATCGACGCCCTGCGCGGTTTCGCTGCGCTGCTGGTGGCCTATTTCCATTGCCGCCAGATCTTCTGGATCGGCATGCAGGCCTTCCATCACGCCCACGGCCACGCGCTCGATCCGAACGCGCTGGCCGCCTATCTGACCTTCCCGTTCGCCTGGGGCTCGGCCGGCGTGCCGATCTTCTTCGTCATCAGCGGCTACTGCATCCACCGCAATATCGCGCTGAAACTGGCGGCCGCGCCCGGCACCCGGCTCGACACGGCGAACTTCTGGGCGCGCCGCTTCGCGTGCATCTACCCGGTGCTGCTGGCCGCGCTGCTGCTCACGCTCGCGCTGGACCTGGTGAGCCTGCAATTCCCACCGGTCAGCCACAAGATCCGCGAGATCGGCTGGCATGCCTTCCTGGTCAACCTGCTCTCGCTGCAGGGCATCGCCGGGCAGACCTACGGCTCGAACGGCGTGCTCTGGACGCTCTCGCTCGAGGTGCAGTTCTATGCCGTCTACCCGCTCTGGTTCGCGCTGCGCAAGCGGATCGGCATCATGCCGCTGGTGGCTGCGGTCGCGCTCGTCAACCTGGCGTCGGCCTGGCTGTTCGAGCGGCACGACATCCAGGTGTTCAGCTCCTACTGGCTGTCCTGGACGCTCGGCGCGCTGATCGCCGAGTTGCGCGCGGGCCATCGCGCTGGCCGCCTGCTCTCGCGCGGTTGGTACCTGGCGGGTGCGGCCGGCATCGCGCTGGGCTGCGCGGCCTTCCATTTCGGCCAGTACGGCGCGTTCCAGCTCTGGTCGCTCGGCTTCGCCTGCTACCTGCATGCCGCGATCGCGCGGCCGGCACCTTCGAACTGCCTGGTGCGCGGGTTTGCCTGGTTGGGCGAATTCAGCTACTCGCTCTATCTGATCCACCTGCCGCTGTTCGTCTGCCTCGGCTCGCTACTGTACCGCTCGCAACTGCAGACCGCGATCTGGCCGTCGTTTCTGTTCCTCGCCGCAGCGATCCCGCTGGCCTGGCTGTTCTACCGCGCCGTCGAGCGGCCCGCGATGCGCTGGTCGGCCAGCCTCAAGCCCACGCCGAAGACGGCGCCCGCCACGGCGCCGGCGGCCGCGGCCTGAGCCGCCGGTCGGACTCAACCATGCGCCGGCCCGCCCCCAGCCCGCAGCCGCCCGTCGAACCTGCGCGCCCCTGTCGGGCGCAGCCGCGCGGCGATGCGAGGACGGCCCGGCAAGGCACGCCCCGACTCGGCGCGCATCGCGGCCGGCCCGCCGCCAGCCCCGACCAGCGTCATCCGCCCGGCGCGCGCCGGCGCGAGTCAACCGCCCGACCCTGCCCGGCGTTGTCCCTTGGAAGGATTCCCATCTAGCAAGGAGACACCCGATGCGACTGCTCATGGCACGCTGCCTGGCCTGGCTGCTCTGCTGCGCGGCCACCGCCGCGCAGGCCCAACAGACCGTGCATTTCCCGTCGCTGGACGGTCCGCCGGCGACCTCGCTGAGCGCCTACCTGTTTCCCGCGCCCGGCGAGGGCCGGCACCCGGCCGTGGTGTTCCTGCACGGCTGCGGCGGCCTCTACACGCGTTCGGGCCGGATCGAATCGCGCGAGCGCGAATGGGCGCAGCGCCTGAACGACGCCGGCATCACGGTGTTGATGGTGGACAGCCTGGGACCGCGCGATCACGGCGAGATGTGCGCGCCGGCGCATTTCGTGGCCTCGATCTACCGCGCCCGGCCCTACGACGCCTACGCGGCGCTGCGCTACCTGCAGGCGCTGCCCGAGGTGCGCGCCGAGCGGGTCGGCGTGATGGGCTGGTCGCAGGGCGGAGGCACCCTGTTCAACACGATCCGCGCCACCAGCCCGGCGCGACCGGCGAACCTGCCCGACGGCGATTTCCGCGCGGCGGTCGCCTTCTACCCGGCCAGCTGCAATACCAAGCGGCAAGGCAGCAGCTGGGCGAGCCCGGTGCCGCTGCTGGCGCTGATCGGCGCGCGGGACGTGTGGACGCCGCTCGCACCCTGCCAGGCGCTGATGAACTCGCCCGCCGAGGGCACCGAAGCGAGCCTGCAGGCCTATCCGAACGCCTATCACGACTTCGACTGGCCCGACATGCCGGTTCACGAGATACCGGCGTTCCGCACCCGCGACGGCGTGGTGCCGATCGAAGGCACCGATCCCGAGGCGCGCGCCGAGATGGGCGCCGAGCAGCACGCGGTCGAGCGAATCGGCCACCATGCTGGCGGTGCTCGCGATCAGCATCCAGCCGCCGAAGGTGAACAACTCCTTCGCGGTCTGCCAGCGCGGCGGCGCCACGCGCCGGATCTTCAGCACGCGCAGGCTGGCGCGGCCCAGCAGCAGCGCCGCCACCAGGCGCGCCAGCACCGCAGCGGCCAGCACCGACTGCAGGTTCGGCGCGATTAGCCAGGCCGCGCCGAGCGGCAGCAGCTGGAACAGGAAGGTGCCGAAGGTCTGGTTGGCGTTGTAGATGCCGAAGCGCTCGGCGCCATTGATCGCGCCCGAGAACACCCAGGACACGTTGGCGATCGGGATCGCGCAGGCCAGCCAGGGCAGCGCCTGGTAGACCTCGTGCTGCAGCGCCGGCGACACCTTGGTGAAGTAGGCGGTGTAGATGAAGGCGCCGAAATAGATCAGAAGGCCACCCACGATGCCGGTGCCGAGATTGAGCCAGCATGCGCTCCAGAACACCCGCTCGCATTGCTCGGGGTCGCCGCTGGCGAGCGCCTTGGAGATCTGGTTCTGCGCGGCCATGCTCATGCCGAGATCGAGGATCCCGAAATAGCCGATCAGTGTCCAGACCAGGCTCACCACGCCGTAGCGATCGACGCCGAGCGTGTGGATGTAGGCCGGCACCGTCACCAGCGACACGAAGGTCGGCAGGATCAGCCCGACGAAGTTCACCGCGACGTTCCTCAGCATCCGCTTATCCATGCCGCCGCCCCGGTACGTTCCGCTTGACCTGCCTGATCCGCTTGACCCGCTTGACCCGCTTGACCCGCTTGATCGACATCATTGCCTGCTGTTCCTCCCTCATCGCGGCGTCCACCGATACATCTATCACCTTGCCGCGTGTGTCTTCCTCCACGAAGATCAGGTACTCGCCGTTGTCGCGATGATGCGCGCTGATCCCGAACGGCACGTCGACCCAACCCGAGGCGCGCCCCACTTCCGGCCCCGGCTTGATCACGCCGAGCTCGCGGCCGTTCTCCTTGTCGTAGACGTGCACGATGCCGACCGGCTCGACGCCGAACAGGTAGCGGCCCTCCACGGTCAGGCCGATCAGGTTCAGGATCGGCTTGGCATCGGGCGCCCAGGGCAGCTCGACCTAGTAGCGCTTGACCGGCGTGCCGCTCGACCACTTGTCGTAGCGCACCAGCACGCGCCCCACTTCCTTGTTGATGCTGGGCAAGGGCGGCGCATCGGTGGTGTAGCCGGTCAAATAGAGCGTGTCGCCGGCCGGGTCGTAGATCGCGCGGCGCAGCTCGGTGAGGGGCTCGCGCACCGGATAGGCGGTGAGCTTGTCGTAGGAGTAGATCGGGTTGCCGGCCTTGTCGAGGCCGCCGTAGCGGAAGCGATAGATGCCGCGCTTGTCGATCGCGCGCCAGCTGTCGCCGCTGGTATCGATCCACCAGCCCCAGCCTCCGGGCTTGGCCTTTCCGCTGGTGTTCAGCGTGAATTCGCCATCCTCGAACCGGCCGTTGCCGTTCAGGTCGCGCCAGATCCAGTCGCCGCCCGGCGGCCGGTTCGGGATCTTGTCCACGCCGCGCGCGCGGCCCGCGATCAGGCCCGAGGGAATCGCCGTCTCGCCGTCGCGCTTCGCATCGAAGCGGTAGATCTTCAGGTGGTCGGCGTACATGTCGGTCAGGTACAGGAAGGTGTGCCCGTCCAGGCGTCGCGCGGTCGGCCGGCCCGACCACTGGTCGGTGTTGAAGACCGGATCGTCTGGGTACTTGAAGCGGCTCGACAGGAAGCCCGCGTATTTCCATTCGTGCCCGGCCGGCTTCGAGAAGTCGAGCTCGAAACGCTTGTTGCCGGTGTAGACGCTGTCGGGGCGCGCCGGATCGATGCTCGCGCCGTCGACGAACAGCAGGCCGTCGACCTGCCAGCGCAGCTTGCCGCCGCCGTCGTAGCTGGCCAGCGTGGCGCCGAGTCCGGCACCGATGGAGCCCTGCTTCGGGCCGATGCCGTTCATCGACACATAGATATTGCCGTCGCGATCGGCGCCGACCCCGGTCAGGCCGTTGAAGCGGCCCGGGCCCGGGCGGCCCGCCACGCCGGAGAAGATTCCGCCGCGCTCGCCCAGCGGTGTGGCGCTCGCGTATTTGTCGCCCTGCCTGGCGTAGATCAGGATCTGCTGGCGCGGGCCGTTGTCGGCCACCAGCACGCGCGATTTCGCGTCGACGGCCACGTCCACCGCCTCGCTGTCGGCCGGCAGGGCCGGCGCGTCGTCGATCGGGCGGCCGTCGGGGCGCACGTGCAGCAGCTTGGCCGGGCTCGGGCGCGCTGAACGAGGACAGCTTGTCCATCGTCTCGGCGTCGTAGACGTCCACGCTGTCGTGATTCGGATCGGTGGCGTAGAGCCGCTTCATCGAGGCCGCCAGGCCGCCCACTTCGTCGCGCGTGCCGGTCGGCACGTCGTTGACCTTCAGGAAGCTGGCCGCCATCCTGGCACGCCCGTCGCCGGCCGTGGCCGTGCGAAACGGCGCGGGCTGGCGCATGTCGCCGATCGCGCGGCGCGAGATGCCCCACCACTGGCACCCCTTCTCCGGCCAGATGCCGGGGCTGACCAGCCGCCCCTTCTCGTTGCCCACGCCGATCGCCACATAGGCGTAGCGATCGTTGACGGCGATCGCGCTGCCGCCGACATTGCCCCAGCCGTGCGTGCCGCCCGCGAAACCGAGCATCTTGCCGTCCTGGTAGACGCTGGCCTCGGCGCCGCTCTCGTCCCAGGGCGCGTTCGTATAGACCTTGCCCTGCGGCGTCACCGCGATCGCGCGGATATCGATCTGCGTCCAGCTACCGTCGCCGTAGCCATGGGTATTGCCGATCTACGAGGTGGTGGCGTCGAGCACCGTTTCGGCCGGCGCACGGCCGGGCAGGCAGACAACGGAAATCAGGACGGCGAGGACGATCAGTAGCGGACGTCGCAATGCGGCTCTCCGGAGTGGACGGGCGGGCGGTGATAGAAAGCGGGTCCGTGCCCGCAGGGAGGTGGCGGCGCGAATGGCACGACATGCGAATCGCGGCACGCGACGCCGATGCTCATGCACCTCGATGCGGCACTGCGTCAGACCTGCCTGCGGGTACGGTGCGACGCAGGTTACAAGCGCAACTATTGAGTAATTCGTAAATCATGACGACGGAAACGGCCGTCGTGCGTTATAGATCTCATCACCTGCTTGATGAGGAC
>JAYFRU010000157.1:0-7347 GCA_040946965.1 Burkholderia sp.
CTTCGGCTAACTCTTCCCCTTGCCGGGCGAGCAGAGGACTTTCACCTCCGAGTGAGTGCGCCCTGCCGGGCGCACCCCAAGAAAAACCGGCCCTCGGGCCGGTTTTTTCATACCCGCGAGAAATCGGCTCAGTCTCGCTCGAACACCGCGATCGATTCGACGTGCGAGGTATTCGGGAACATGTTGACGACGCCCGCGCCGCGCAGCCGGTAGCCGGCCTCGTGCACCAGCAGGCCCGCGTCGCGCGCCAGCGTGGCCGGGTTGCAGGAGACGTAGACGATCCGTTTCGGCAAGGGGCCGTCGCCGCTCTGGGCAATCTCGGCCAGCGCCTTCGAGACGGCCAGCGCGCCTTCGCGCGGCGGGTCGACCAGGAACTTGCCGAATGCGCCGAGCGCGCGCAGGTCGTCGGCCGTCACCTCGAACAGGTTGCGGCAGGCGAACGAGGTATGGCCGTCGACGCCGTTTTCCTTGGCATTGGCCAACGCACGCGTGGTCAGCGCCTCGCTGCCCTCGATCCCCACTACCTCGCGCGACAGACGCGCCAGCGGCAGCGTGAAGTTGCCGATCCCGCAGAACAGGTCGAGCACGCGGTCCTCGCGGCGCGGCGCGAGCAGGCGCAGCGCGCGGCCGACCAGCACACGATTGATCTGATGGTTGACCTGGGTGAAGTCGGTCGGCTTGAACGGCATGCGGATATTGAATTCCGGCAGCGTGTAATCGAGCGACTTGTCGAGCGGATAGAACGGGAACACCGAATCCGGTCCCTTCGGCTGCAGCCAGAACTGCACCTGATGGGCATCGGCGAACTCGTGCAGCAGCGCTTCGTCGGCCGCATTGATCGGTTCGAGCACGCGCAGCACCAACGCGGTCACGCTCGAGCCGACCGCCAGTTCGATCTGCGGCATGCGATCGCTGATCGAGAGCCCCTCGACCAGCCGGCGCAGCGGCACAAGCAGGGCCGAAACATGCGGCGGCAGCACCTCGCAGCTCGTCATGTCGGCCACGTAGCTGCTCTTCTTTTCATGGAAACCGACCAGCACGCCGCCCTTCTTGGCGACGTTGCGCACGGTCAGCCGCGCACGATAGCGGTAACCCCACGAAGGCCCGTGGATCGGCGAGAACATCGCCTCCGAACGCAGCTTAGCGAGATGGCATAGATTGTCCTCGAGCACGCGCTGCTTGATCGCAACCTGGGCACGCACGTCGAGATGCTGCATCGAGCAGCCACCGCAGGTACCGAAGAACCGGCACTTAGGCTCGCTGCGCATCACGCTCGGGCGCAGCACCTCGACCAGGGTGGCCTGCTCGTAGCTGGCCTTTCGGCGATAGCTCAAATAGGTGACGCGCTCGCCCGGCAGCGCCCCCTCGACGAAGATCACCTTGCCGTCCTCGCCGTCCTCGTTCACGATGCCGCCGACGCCGCGCGCCTCGTGGTCGAGCGATTCGATCTCGATGGGCGCGCTGACTTGCACGACGGGCGCGTTCCGGGATTTGCGCGCGGGAGTGGGGGCGGCTTCAGACACCAGCTTTTCCTGACATTCGTTTGTGGGAAGGCGAGATTGTAGACGAATGGCCGCCCGTCATTGGAGATTCGCCATGCAACTGATCAACTGGAACGTTCAATGGGGTCGGGACGCGAGCGGTCGCGTCGATCTCGGCCGCACCGTGGCCGAGGCACGCGCGTTCGCCGACTTCGACGTGCTGTGCCTGCAGGAACTCACGCGCGGCTTCGGCACCCTGCCCGGCGGCCCCGGCTCGGACCAGTTCGCCGAACTGGCCGCGCTGCTGCCCGGCTACACGGTAATCGAGGCGCTCGCCGTCGACCTGCCGCCCGAGGCAGACGGCACGGCGCGCCGCCAGTTCGGCAACGCCATCGCCACGCGCCTGCCGGTGGGGCGAATCCTGCGCCACACGCTGCCCTGGCCTGCCGACGATACCGTGCCCTCGATGCCGCGCGTGGCGCTCGAGGCAAACCTGCAGACCGCGCGCGGCCCGCTGCGTGTGGTCACCACCCATCTGGAGTTCTATTCCGAAGCGCAGCGCATCGCCCAGGTCGAGGCCTTGCGCGAGCAGCATCGCGAGGCGGTCGGCCATGCCCGGCGCCCCGCTTCCGCGGAAAAGGCCGGCAGCGCCTTCACGGCTTCGGCGCGCGGGCTCGATGCGATCGTCTGCGGCGATTTCAACAGCGCCTGGCGCGACGATGCCTATCGGCGCCTGCTGGCCCCGATCGATGGCGCGCCGGGGTTCGTCGATGCCTGGATGCACGCCCATCCCGGCCAGACGCCACCGCCGACGGCCGGCGTCTACGACACGGAGCAATGGGAGCAAGGCGCGCTGACCTGCGATTTCGTGTTCGCGACCGAAACCTTGCGCGAGCGGATCCTGCGCTGCGAAATCGACGGCATGACGCGCGCCTCCGATCACCAGCCGATCCTGCTCGAATTACGCGACTGAGCTTGCCGGGGGCTTGGCGACGCACGATGAAAAACGGCGAATCGATTCACCGGAACCGATTCGCCGCTCGTGACGAAGCGCGCGATTATTTGGGAAATGCCGCCAGGTATTCGGCCCAATGCGGTGCCGGCTCGGCCACCAGGCTGTCCTTCACGAGCTGCACCTCGTCCGCGTACTCGACCGCGGTGAGGCCGCCTCGCATCATCTGGAAGCGGCAGTACAGCAGGTAGGTATTGACGACGTCGGTCTCGCAGTAATTGCGGATCGCCTCGATCTGGCCCGAGCGATAGGCCTCCCAGACCTGGCCGCCGTCCATCCCCAGCTTGCCCGGGAAGCCGCACAGCTTGGCCAGCGCGTCGAGCGGCGCGTTCGCGCGCGGCTGGTACAGCGCCAGCAGGTCCATCAGGTCGGTATGTCGCGTGTGGTAGCGCGACAAGTAGTTGTTCCACTTGAATGCGCGATCGTCCTCGCCCAGGTCCCAGTAGCGAGGCGCGGCGATGCCGTGCACCAGGGCGCGGTAATGGAGCACCGGCAGGTCGAAGCCGCCGCCGTTCCAGGACACGAGCTGCGGCGTGTATTTCTCGATAGTCCGGTAGAAGGGCTGGATCAGCGCGGCCTCGCCGTCCTGGGCGGTGCCCAGCGAACGGATGCGGAACCCGCTCTTGTCGCGAAACACGCAGGAGATCGCCGCCACCCGTTGCAGGTGATGCGGCAGGAAATCGCCGCCCATCTTTTCGCGGCGGGCCTCGAACGCATGTTCGGCCACCTCCTCGTCGCTGAGGTCGGCGGGGAGATCGTCGAGACGGCGAATGCCGTCGACATCGGGAATCGTCTCGATGTCAAAAACCAGAATCGGAGTCATTAATCAGTTACAGAACCGCGCAATTACAGAACGGCGTCCTTGCGAACGCCATTGGAGGCGAAAAACCGCTTCAGGCGCACCAGCGCTTCCTGCTGGATCTGTCGCACGCGTTCGCGCGTCAGGCCCATCTCGTTGGCCAGCTCCTCGAGCGTAGCTGGTTCGATGTTGTTCAGGCCGAAACGCCGCTCGATCACATGGCGGTGCTTGTCGGACAGGCGCGACAGCCAGGTGCGCGTGAGCGTCTCGAGCTCGCGATGCTGGACCTCGGCATCGGGTGACTGGCTCTGGTCGTCGGGCAGCAGGTCCAGCAGGCTGCTCGTCGGGTCCAGGTCGAGCGGCGCATCCAGCGAGGCGGTATGCTCGTTCAGCGCGAGGATGTCGGTGACTTCCTCGGCCGTCTTGCCGGTCAGGTAGGCGATGTCGTCGATGCTGGCCTCGCGGCGCTCGGCCGCCTCGCCCGTCGACATCGAATTCTTCTCCAGGTGGCGCTTGGCGCGCAGCACCTGGTTCAGTTCGCGGATCACGTGCACCGGCAGGCGCACGGTCCGCGCCTGGTTCATGATGGCGCGCTCGATGCTCTGCCGGATCCACCAGGTCGCGTAGGTCGAGAAACGGAAGCCGCGCGTCGGGTCGAACTTCTCGATCGCGTGCATCAGGCCGAGATTGCCTTCCTCGATCAGGTCCAGCAGCGGCACGCCGCGGTTCAGGTAACCCTTGGCGATGCTCACCACCAGCCTCAGATTGCGCTCGATCATCACCTGGCGCGCCTCGAATTCGCCGGCCTTGGCCAGACGCGAATACTGCTGCTCCTCCTCGACGGTCAGGAGCGGCTTGACGCTGATGCGATTCAGGTAATGCTGGATCGTGTCGGCGGTCAGTTCCGCCTGCAGGATGGCCCGGAAATCGTCGGCCTCGGGCGCGCCCTCGCGGCCGCCACTGCCCGATTGACGCTCGCGCTCGCCGCCCTCGGATTCCTCCGCGTCGGACTCGCGCGCCTCGTAGTCGCGTTCGTTCTCGACGGCATCGTCATCGTCGTCCTTCGAAGCACCAGACCGCCCCACCGATGCTTGCGTGGCACGACTGATTTTCTCAGACTCGGCTTGCGGCTCGTGACGCTTCGATTTCGACATGGTCGTCTCGTCTATTGAGGCGGCAGGTACTTCAGCGGATCGACAGGTTTACCCTGTCGGCGAACCTCGAAATGCAACATCACGCGGTCGGAATCGCTATTGCCCATCTCGGCGATCTTCTGGCCTTTCGTGACGGAATCTCTCTCTTTTACCATCAAAGCGCGGTTGTGTGCATACGCCGTGAGAAAGGTTGCGTCGTGCTTGACAATAATGAGGTTGCCGTAGCCGCGCAGGCCGTTGCCGGCATAGACCACGCGCCCATCGGCGGCCGCCTTGACGGGCGTGCCCGCAGTACCGCCGATATTGACGCCCTTGTTCTTCGAATCGTCGAACTGGTTCAGGATCGGGCCACGCACCGGCCAGGCGAAGCTGACCGAGCTGGGCCCGGCGCTGCCGGCGTCGGCCGGCGCCGGAGCCGGCGCGGCCGACGGCGTGGCGTTGGCGGGCGCGCCGTTCGCGCCGTAGATCGGCGGCATGGCCGGACCGCTCGACAGCGGCGGCACCGCCGCGTTCGAACTGCCGGGCGGCGGCAGCGCGCCGGGCGTGGTCGCGGCGACCGCGCCGTTCGGCGGTACGACGCGCAGCAGCTGATCGACCTCGATCTGGTTCGGGTTGGCGAGATTGTTCCAGGCCGCGATATCGCGGTAATTCTGGCCGTTCTCTAGCGCGATCCGGTAGAGCGTGTCGCCAGGCTTGACGCGGTAGTAGCCCGGGGGCGGCGGACCGAGCGGCACCGCCGGCTGCGCGGCTGCCGTGCTCGAACCCGGCGTGGTGCCGAGCGCGCCCGCGCCCGAGCGGTCCACCACCGGCGCCTGGTCCATGCGCGAGGCACAGGCGGCGACGAGCAGGAGTGCGGCTGCACAGATGGCGCGCTGGCCGATTCGCTGGCCGGACGTCAGCGGAATAGTCGATTGTTTGTTTTGCATCGCGCGCAACGTAATCATCAGTGTCAAATCACTCCGGATTTTAAAGGGACAAAGAAAACGCGATCAAGCCGCGACTCCCGCCATTGCGTCGGCCCGACGCGTTCGACCAGCGTCAGGACCTGCGGCTGACCGCTCTGCGCACCGACCGGCGCGACCAGGCGACCGCCGACCGTCAACTGCTCCAGCAGCGCCTGCGGCACGTCGAGCCCCGCCGCCGCGATCACGATCGCGTCGAACGGCGCGGCCGACGGCAGGCCCAGGCGGCCGTCGCCGTAATGCAGCCGGATGTTCGGTACGCGCAACGGCCGGAGGTTTCGTTTCGCGCGCTCGAACAACGGCTTCACGCGCTCGACCGAATAGACGTCGCGCGTGAGGTGACTCAAGACGGCTGCCTGGTAACCGCAGCCGGTGCCGATTTCGAGGACTCGCTCGGGAACGCGACCGGCGAGCGCGAGCTCGATCATGCGGGCCACCACCGAGGGTTTGGAAATCGTCTGCTGATGGCCGATCGGCAGCGCCGCGTCCTCGTAGGCCTGGGCCGCCAGGCCCGGGTCGACAAACAGGTGACGCGGCACGGCGGCCATCGCGGCCAGCACGCGCGTATCGGTGACACCGTTGGTGCGCAGCCGTTCGGCCATGCGCTCGCGCACCCGTTCCGAGGTCAGGGCCAGCGCGCCCGCAGTGGCGGGTTTTCCCGCACTGCCGGCCGTCCCCGCTCCGCTTGCCGGTCCTTTCGCCTGGATCGCGCCATGGCCGTGCGCGGCACGCGTCAGGCCGGCCGGGCGGGCCGGCGAACCGGCCACGGAAGCGCCCAGCGTCGGCCGCGCCGGCGAGTTCGGATGTCGCTCGCTCGAGCGCGCCGCGCTCTTGCGCGATGCACGTTTCAGATCCTCGAGCGCAAGCGGAAACCGCTTGGCGCGCTCGCCGCTCATGAAGCGGCGCCCCGCGCGCGCGTCCACGCCTGCGTCGCGGCCAGCTTCTGGGTATCGGTGAGATCGAGCTGCAGCGGCGTGATCGACACATAGCCGTTCGCCGTGGCGTGGAAATCGGTGCCCTCGCTCGCGTCGAGCGCCGCGCCCGAGGCGCCGATCCAGTAGATCGCCTCGCCGCGCGGATTGGTCTGGGGGATCACCGGCTGCGACGGGTGGCGCTTGCCGAGCCGCGTCGCCTGCCAGCCTTTTATCTGCTCGTAGGGCAGGTTCGGAATATTGACGTTGAGGAAGGGCTGGCCAGGCATCGGCTGGGCGATGAAGTGCCGGACGATCTCGGCGGCCACCCGCGCGGCCGAGTCGAGTCCGACCCAGTCCTTGTCCACCAGCGAGAAGGCGATCGCCGGGATGCCGAACATGATGCCTTCGGTGGCCACAGCGACGGTGCCGGAATACAGCGTGTCGTCGCCCATGTTCTGGCCGTTGTTGATTCCCGACACGACCAGGTCGGGCCGTTCTTCCAGCATGCCGGTCAGCGCCAGATGGACCGAGTCGGTCGGCGTGCCGTTGACGTAGTGGAAACCGCTACTCGCCGAACGATGCAGCGACAACGGCCGGGACAGCGTCAGGGAGTTCGAGGCCCCGCTGCAGTTCTGCTCGGGCGCCATTACGGTCACGTCGGCGAACGGCCGCAGCGCTTCGTAGAGCGCGGCCAGACCGGGCGCCAGATAACCGTCGTCGTTGCTGAGTAGGATTCGCATGCGGCGATTGTAACCGAGGAAAGATGGCGCGCGAACGACAGCCCGGGCGCCCCGGGCCGCCGCGCGCGGCGGCTCAGATCACGCGCCGTTCGCGCAGCGCCGCGATGGGCTCGGCGTCGTAGCCGAGCCCGCCGAGCACCTCGTCGGTATGCTCGCCGAACGCCGGGCCGAGCCAGCGCGTATCGCCGTAAGCGCTCAGCGAACCCGTTCTTACGGCGCAGAAGCCAGCGAGGTACACCTGGTATTTTCAGCGCACTGAGGAGGCCATGGCTTGGGAGGCCCCTG
>JAYFRU010000158.1:0-7325 GCA_040946965.1 Burkholderia sp.
CACCGGCGCAAGCGATGGAGATCGAGTTAGCCGCCGAAAAATTAATGAGCCGTTGCACTTGATTCTTGAGACCGCCCTGGTGCTGGAGAATCTCGCGCTGCGCCGCGAGCTGGCCGTGCAGGGCGTGGTGGCGCCGCGTATCATCGGCCGCAGTCCGGCGATCGAGCAGGTGCGCTGGCTGATCGCCAACGTCGCGCCCACCGATGCCTCGGTGCTGATCAACGGCGATACCGGCGCCGGCAAGGAACTGATCGCGTGCAGCCTGCACGAAATGTCGCCGCGCCGCGACAAGCCCTTCATCGCCGTCAACTGCGGGGCGCTGCCCGAGCCGATGTTCGAGTCCGAGATGTTCGGCTACGAGCCCGGCGCCTTCACGGGCGCCGCCAAGCGGCGCGTCGGCAAGCTCGAATACGCCTCGGGCGGCACGCTGTTCCTCGACGAGATCGAGAGCATGCCGCTTGCGCTGCAGGTGAAGCTGCTGCGGGTGCTGCAGGGCGGCGTGCTGGAGCGACTGGGCTCGAACCAGCCGATCCACGTCAATTGCCGCGTGGCGGCCGGCACCTTCCGCCAGGATCTGCTCTATCGCCTGAACGTGGTGACCATCGCGCTGCCGCCGCTGGGCGAGGGCCGCGAGGATATCGTGCCGCTGTTCGAGCACTTCATGCTCGACGCGGCGGTGCGCTACGGCCGCCCGGCGCCGCACCTGACCGACCGGCACCGCGAGAGCCTGATGCAACGCGACTGGCTGGGCAACGTGCGCGAGCTGCGCAATGCCGCCGACCGTTTCGTGCTCGGCGTGACCGAGGGCGTGATGGAGCTGGCCGGCGGCGCCGAGGCGCGCGAGGCGGCCGGCGGCGAGCAGTCGCTGAAGGAACGTGTGGAGCAGTTCGAGCGCGCGGTGATCGCCGACACGCTGACGCTCACGGGCGGCGCGGTGGCCGCCACGGCCGACCGGCTGCATGTCGGCAAGGCCACGCTGTACGAGAAGATCAAGCGCTACGGCCGTCGACCAAGGGCGAGAGCGAGCGCTGAGCGGCGCGCGTGCCGTCAGACGGACCGACAAGGAAGGAAGAGCCAACAAGAAAGCCGGCGGCGCCCAGGGGCGCGGCGTTCAGGCGTTGCTGCCGAGCGCTTTCTGCAGCAGCTGGTCGAGCTCGGCGAACTGCGGCTCGCCGACATAGCGCTTGAGGATCTTGCCGTCCTTGTCGACCACGAAGGTGGTGGGCGTGAGCTGGACGTTGCCGAACTGCTTGGCGATCGAGCCGTCGTCGAAGGCGACCTTGAACGGCAGCTGGCGCGTCTGCGTGTAGTTGGTCACGTACATCGGCGAATCGTAGTTCATCGCCACAGCGACGAACTCGAGCCCCTGGCCCTTGAAGCGGTTGTAGGTTTGGACCATCTGCGGCATTTCCTTCATGCAGGTCTCGCAGCTGGTCGCCCAGAAATTGATCAGGTAGACCTTGCCCTTCAAATCCGCGCTGGTGGACACCTTCTGGCCCGAGAGCAGGGTGAAGGTGGCATCGGGCACGCTCGACTTGCCGTTCAGCGCGAAATAACCGGCGATGGCGACCGCCACGGCGACGGCGGCGAGCACGACATAGCGCAGCGGGCTGGCGCGGCGGCGGGAGGAAGCGGGAGCTGGGCTCATCGAGGACACCTCGGCGGATCGGGCGAATCCCGCGCGGCATGCACGGTCGGCACCATTGTAGCGTCAAAACGTGACGCTCATCGGGCAGCGCTCGCGATGCCCGGCATTCGTGCCGGCGGTGGCTCCGGCCCGATTTCCGGGCTGGCTTATGTCGCCTATTCGGGCGCGCGGCGGGGTGCCTCGCTACGATAATGACGGCTCGTTCCGTTTCCTGCTCGCCATGTCCCTTTCCGGAATTCGCGTCCTGTCCGTCGCGTTGCGTGGCCGTGCCGTCGGCGCGCGCCGCCTGGTCCTCTCGATCGCCGCCGCGCTGGCCCTTGGAAGCGCGGCCGGCTGCACGCCGACGCTCGACTGGCGGACCCTGCACAGCGACGCCGGCTACAGCATCGACCTGCCGGCCAAGCCCACGCTCGACGCGAGCGCGGTCGAGATCGGCGGCGCCAGCATGAGCATGCGCATGCTGGCCGCGCACGTGGAGGGCGCGGTATTCGCGGTCGGCACGGTGATGCTGCCGGATGCGCGGCCGGCCACGCAGCGCGCCGTGCTCGAAGCGCTGCGCGCCGGGCTGTCGTGCAACCTGCGCGCGCCGGCGGCCGAGCGGGAGGTGGCGGTGCCGCTCGCGGCCGGCGGCAGCACGCCCGGCATCGAGCTGCGGCTCAGCGGCGAGCCGGGCGAAGCGTCCGGCACATCGGGCATATCGAGCACGGCGGCCGGCAAGACCGTGGCGGCCCGGCTCGTCGCGCGCGGCGCCCATGTCTACCAGGCCGTGGCGATCGCCGACGCGCCGCTGCCGCCCGAGGTGCTCGACCAGTTCCTCGGCTCATTCAAGCTCGATTGACGCGTCGGTTCGAGGCGTCCGACCGAAGGGTGCGTCGCACTGCCGCAATGTGTGGACGAAGTGAAGGTACGGTCGAGGAAAACCTCGCTAATGGTCGGATTTCACAAGCTTTTCCGATATCCACAGCGGATGTGGATAACTTTGTTGACAAACCCCCGAATCGTGCCCCGAGAGCGGCTTCGACCCGCTTTCAAACCGGTTTCATTGATATTCGGCCAGGAAAAAATTCTTGACAATTCAGTGCCTTGCGAACGTTCTCGCGGGCACGCGCGATGCGGCGCCGCGCGAGTGATCGATACCGGTAAATGTGTATAAGTCAAGACTTGACAGTGAGGCATATCGATTCAGACCAGCTCGATCGCGCGTCGATAGTGGATTGCCTCGCCGATCTGCGCGGCGTCGGGTTGGGTGTCGCCGGCAAGATCGGCGATCGTGCGCGCAACTTTCAGCACTCGGTAATAGGCCCGTGTTGACCAATGGAAGCGTTCGCCCGCCTCGCGCAGCAGACGCTCGCCCTCGGCCGTCCGGACGGCAGAAGTGATCGGCCTCGCGGCCGCCCAGCATCTGGTTGGTGCAGCCCTGGCGCGCCAGCTGCCGCTCGCGCGCGGCGGCCACGCGCTGCGCGACCGTCGCGCTGGCCTCGGCCGGTCGCGCACCACGCTCGGCCAGCTTGGCCGGCGACAGCGCGGGCAGGGCGACCTGCAGGCCGATGCGGTCGACCAGCGGCCCCGACAGCTTGCGCAGGTAGCTCGTGGCCACGTCGGGCGTGCAGCGGCAGCGGCCCGAGGGATCGCCCCGCCAGCCGCAGGGGCAGGGGTTCATCGCCGCGACCAGTTGGCAGGCGGCGGGGAAGTCGGCCTGCAGGCCGACCCGCGAGATCGTGATGCGGCCGGCTGCGAGCGGCTCGCACAGCATCTCCAGCACGTGGCGATCGAATTCGGGCAGTTCGTCGAGGAACAGCACGCCGAGATGGCCCAGCGTGATTTCGCCCGGCTGCGGCGGATTGCGTCCGCCGACCAGGGCCGCCGCGCTCGACGAATGGTGCGGCGCGCGAAACGGTCGGCGGCACCACGAGGCCGGCGAGAAGCCGATGCGGCTGGCCGACAGCAGGGCCGCCGAGACCAGCGCCTCCTCGTCGGTCATGGGCGGCGGCAGCCCCGGCAGGCGCGCGGCCAGCATCGACTTGCCGGCGCCGGGCGGCCCGATCATCAGCAGGTGATGGCCGCCCGCAGCGGCGATTTCCAGCGCCCGCTTGGCGCCTTGCTGGCCGACCACCTCGGCCAGGTCGGGGGCACCGGCTGCGGCCGCAGGTTCGGGCGATGGCACGGAGACCGGCGACAGTCGCGCCTCGGCGGCGCCGGCCAGGTGCGCGCAGAGCGCCGGCAGGTCGGGCGCGCCGTAGACCGTGACGCCCGGCACCAGCGCCGCCTCGGCCGCGCTGTCGAGCGGCAGGTACAGCTTGGGGTGAAGAGAGGGAGGGGGCAGGCCGCGCGGCGCGCGGCGGCGTCGGGCGCCGGATTTTTCGGCGGGCACGGCAGCGGCATCGCCGTCCTCGTCGTCCTTGTCGTCACCGTCGCCGCTGCTACTTTGCTCGCCACCGCGGCTGCCGTTACCGCTGCCGTCCCCACTCGCGCCGGCACCGATCCCCGAGGTTTCCTCGCGCCGTCGGCCTTCCGCCAATTCCTCCCGCGCCGTCCCGCAAGCTATCGCGAAGGCGCCGCGCATCGGCCTGAGCGCCCCCGTCAGCGATAGCTCGCCGGCGAACTCGCGGCCCGCCAGCACGCCCGGCGGCAATTGCCCGTTCGCGGCCAGCATGCCGAGGGCGATCGGCAGGTCGAAGCGCCCCGATTCCTTGGGCAGGTCGGCCGGGGCCAGATTGACGGTGATCCGGCGCACCGGGAAGTCGAAGCCGCAGTTCTGCAGGGCCGCGCGCACGCGCTCGCGGCTCTCGCGCACTTCCAGGTCGGGCAGGCCGACGATCGAGAACGAGGGCAGGCCGTTGGCCAGGTGGACTTCAACGGTGACTTCCGGCGCACGGCCGGCGGCGGGCGCGCGCGAACGCACGACGGCAAGCGACATGGGACACTCCTGGAGGCGGCCGAGGGGGCTCGGGCCGCCGCTCAGGATTCCGTTGAGGTGGTGCGCGCTTGCCGGCGTGGCGCGGAGGTGCTGCGGGGAGTCACGGCCGGGGCCGCGACGGGGGGATCAGAGGCCCGAGGGGCGCTCGTTGAGCTTGCGTTCGAGATCGGCGACGCGACGCTCGAGTTCCTCGAGGCGCGCGCGGGTGCGGGCCAGGACCTGGGTTTGCGTATCGAATTCGTCGCGCGTTACCAGGTCGAGCTTCGAAAAGCCCTGGGTGAGCATGGCCTTGACGTTGCGTTCGACATCCTTGGCCGGCGAGTTTTTCAGCAGATCGCTGACGCGCGACTGCAGATCGTTGAAAATGTCGCTGGGTTGTTTCATGGTGTTCCCCTTCTCTGCACAAAAAATGTGCAAATTTCGTTGCGTTCGTGCCGACAAGGCGCGCGTGAGCGGATTTGGTGCGTGCCGCCGGCCCGTTTCCGGGCATCGCGCGCCCCGTTGCGGCGCGCCGGATGCCCCGGACGTGCGAGCACTCTAACAACCTTCCATGGGGCGCGCCAGCTAAGTGCCGCCGCGCTGGCCGTTCGGCCGGGTATTGCGGGCCGCCGGGCAGCCCCGCGCGATGGTTCGGACAACGACATGGCACGCGCGTTGCTGAGTGTGTCCCGCTACCCACGGAACGCGGTGAGTCGGACCACCGCCCGGACCACCAGAAAAGCGAGAGGACTTCATGAAACTGATTACCGCAATCATCAAACCGTTCAAGCTCGATGAGACGCGCGAGGCGCTCTCGGCGCTCGGCGTCTCGGGCATCACGGTGACGGAGGTGCAGGGCTTCGGCCGCCAGAAGGGCCATACCGAGCTCTATCGCGGCGCCGAATACGTCGTCGATTTCCTGCCGAAGATGAAGATCGAGGCCGCCGTGTCCGACGACCTGGTCGACCAGGCGGTCGAGGCGATCGAGCGGGCGGCCCGCACGGGGAAGATCGGCGACGGCAAGATCTTCGTCACGCCGATTGAACAGGTTATCCGGATTCGCACCGGGGAGACGGGCGCCGACGCCCTGTAAGTCAATAAAACGACAAGCGACAAGAGGAAACCCAAGATGCGCAAATTTTTGATGTCACTGCTGATGGCCGGCTCGCTGGTGGCGACCGGGATCAGCGCCGCGATGGCCGACGACGCCTCGTCCGCGCCCGCCGCAGCCTCCGCTGCCGCAGCCTCCGACACCACGGCCAGCACGCCTGCGGCCGCCAGTGCCGCGCCGGCACCGGCCACCGCTTCCGCAGCCACCGACGCGAGCGCCGCTGCGGCAGCCCCGGCTTCGGGCGCCTCGGCCGCCGCACCGACCGCGCCGGTCTCGGTCGATTCCTCGAAGATCAACTCGGGCGACACCGCCTGGATGCTGACCTCCACCGCGCTCGTGCTGTTCATGACGATCCCGGGCCTGGCGCTGTTCTACGGCGGCATGGTGCGCAAGAAGAACGTGCTGGCCACGGTGATGCAGAGCTTCGCGATCACCGCGCTGATCACGGTGCTCTGGACGGTGGTGGGCTACAGCCTCGCGTTCACGCCGGGCAACGGCTTCATCGGCGGCTTCTCGCGCGTGCTGCTCTCGGGCATGGCCTACGTGAAGGGCGGTACGGCCACCACGCTGACCGTCAGCCACCTCGCCACGACAATCCCGGAATCGGTCTACTGCGTGTTCCAGATGACCTTCGCGATCATCACGCCGGCCCTGATTTGCGGCGCCTTCGCTGACCGCATGAAGTTCTCGGCGATGCTGGTTTTCATGACGATCTGGTCGCTGGTGGTCTACGTGCCGATCGCGCACATGGTGTGGGAGCCGACCGGCTGGCTGGCTTCGGACGGCGTGCTCGACTTCGCGGGCGGCACCGTGGTGCACATCAACGCCGGTATCGCCGGCCTGGTCTCGGCCCTGGTGCTGGGCAAGCGCGTCGGCTACAGCCGCGAGGCGATGGCCCCGCACAACCTGGTGCTGACGCTGATCGGTGCCTCGATGCTGTGGGTGGGCTGGTTCGGCTTCAACGCGGGTTCCGCAGTGGCCGCCGACGGCCGTGCCGGCTTCGCCATGCTGACCACCCAGATCGCCACCGCTTGCGCGGCGCTGGGCTGGATGTTCGCGGAGTGGATCGCCAAGGGCAAGCCCTCGGTGCTCGGCATCGTCTCCGGCGCGGTCGCCGGCCTGGTGGCGATCACCCCGGCAGCCGGCTTCGTCGGCGTGGGCGGCGCGCTGGTGATCGGCATCGCCGCAGGCGTGGTCTGCTTCTGGTCGGCTACCTGGCTCAAGATCAAGCTCGGCTACGACGACTCGCTCGACGCGTTCGGCGTGCACGGCGTGGGCGGTATCCTCGGCGCCCTGCTGACCGGCGTGTTCGCGGTCAAGGACATCGGCGGCTTCGACAGCAGCCTGCTGGTGCAGGCCAAGGGCGTGGCGATCACGCTGCTCTACAGCGGCATCGTGACCTTCATCATCCTGAAGGTGATCGATTTGTTGATGAGCCTGCGCGTCACGGAAGAAGAGGAACGCGAAGGCCTGGACGTGATCCTGCACGGCGAACACGTCGAATAATGATTTGATGACCGGCCCGAGGACCTCGAGTCCCGCCGCCCGGTCGAAAGCATGAGCGCAGCGACTTCGGCCCGCCTTCCCGGCGGGTTTTTTTCGTGCGCCCGGCTGGGCGCACACACTTGGAGGTGAAAGTCCTCTACACGCCCGACAAGGGGAAGTGTTAG
>JAYFRU010000159.1:0-7244 GCA_040946965.1 Burkholderia sp.
AGTTTGGTTTCGCTGACAAGCCGGCATCGGGACAATGCCGGCTTCGTCGTCGACGTCTCGTGCCGCGATTCGGCGCAAGCGAGGCGATATCGCCGAAACATGGCGGCGCCCCTGTATTTCCAGGCCTTTTCCTCGAATCGACCCATCCGAATCCATCATGCACATCCTCTATCTGATCGCGATCACCGCCGAAGCCATGTCGGGCGCCATGATGGCCATGCAGCGCAGGATGGACCGCTTCGGCCTGGCCTTCGTCGGCTCGGTCACGGCGCTGGGCGGCGGCACGGTGCGCGACGTGATCCTCGGCCACTACCCGCTGGTCTGGATCGAGCAGCCGGGCTACCTGCTGGTCACGCTCGGCGCGGCCACGCTGTGTTCGTGGATGGTGCGCCACCTGGCGAAACTGCGCGCCGTGTTCCTGATGGTCGATGCGCTCGGGCTCGCGGCCTTCTCGATCATCGGCAGCGACGTGGCCGCGAGCGTCAGCGGCAATGCCATCGTCATCGTGCTGTCGGGCGTCATCACCGGCGTGTGCGGCGGCATGCTGCGCGACCTGCTGTGCAACGAGGTGCCCCTGATCCTTCGCGAGGAGTTGTATGCCAGCGTCGCGGCGCTCACGGCCACGCTTTACCTCGTGATGCAGAAAGTCGGGATGCCGATCGAAATCGCGACGGTCGCGGCGCTGCTCGCGGGGTTCGCGACGCGCATGCTCTCGCTGAAATACGGCTGGCGGATGAAGGCCTTCGATGCCTCGGTGCCGGATTGAGGACGACGGAACGCGGCGACGGGGAATCCGGCATGCTGAGCTATCAGGATCTTTGCGAGGCGCAGGCGCGCAGCCAGGCGCGGGCGATCGCGAGCGGCAGGGAAATCCGGCGGCAGCTGCCGCTGTTCGTGGGCGGTTATGCCGATTTCATCCAGGCACCGCGCGCCACCTACGAGGCCGATGACGGCTCCTTGCGCGAGCATGTGCGGCTGGTGCAAGTCCTGTCGGCGGCAGCGACGCGGGAAGCATCGAGGCGCGAGAGCGAGTCCGGCGAAGCCGCCGGCCTCGACGAGCACGGCATGGTCTGGTTCGACCTGGAACTGGCCTTGCGGACCGGCGCCGCCGCCGGCGGAACCTCGGTCCATCGCTTTCGGATCGGCATGAAGCTGGTGCGCGACCGGATCTTCGTGTTCTTCCCAGGCACCCGGAAGACGATCTCGGCCGACCGGAGCGCGAACGCCTACGACTATTGCGAGGCTTACCTGGAGATCAACCGGGCCGTGCTGGAATCGATGGACAGCGGATTCCCACTGTGGGCGCGCCAGTGAGGGGGCATGCATGAACCCGAGGCGGGACAGGAAAGCTGCACGTGCGCCGTCGCTGCCCTTGATGCCGGCGCGGCAAGCGCGCGACATCCAGCTGAAGTACTACCTGGCGCTCGACGCGCTCTGCATCGGGGCCGGCTCGCGAGAGAGCATCGCGACCCTGCTGGGCGTGGTCCACACCGCGTACCGCCTGCGCGAATTCATCGGCGTTGTCGATGCGCATGGCTTTCGTGCGGCCGAGAACGCCTTGCTCGCCTGCCTCGATCGCCTCGATCGCGCGGTGACGCCCGAGCCGGTCGCCAGCCTGCGGGCATGCGAACCGGCCGTCGTCGCACCGGTGCTGCGGTGCTTCGACGGCCTGCTCGAACGTGTGCCGATGCCGCTCTACCTCGACGCGCTGCTGGCCGCGATCGCCTGCCTCGACGCGCAGCAGCCCTCGCCGATCCCGGCTGCGGCCGCCGAATCTAGCGCGCCTCGCCCTTCCACATCTTCAGCAGCAGCGCATTCGTCACCACGCTGACACTCGAGAAGGCCATCGCCGCGCCGGCGATCATCGGGTTGAGCAGCCCGAAGGCGGCCAGCGGTACTCCCACCAGGTTGTAGACGAAGGCCCAGAACAGGTTCTGCCGGATCTTGCGGTAGGTGCGGCGCGAGATGTCGATCGCCGCCACCACCCGGGCCGGGTCGCCGCGCATCAACGTGATGCCGGCGGTATGCATCGCCACGTCGGTGCCGGTGGCCATGGCGATGCCTATATCGGCGGCAGCCAGCGCCGGCGCGTCGTTGATGCCGTCGCCGACCATCGCCACTGCGCCCTGCGGCGAGGAGGCTTTCAGCGCGATGATCACGCGTGCCTTGTCGTCGGGCAGGACCTGGGCGTGGACCTCGTCGATACCCAGTTCGCGCGCGACGGCTGTCGCGCTGCCGCAGTTGTCGCCTGTCACCAGCGCGGTGCGGATGCCCAGCGCGTGCAGCCGGGCGATCGCCTCGCGCGCACTCGGCTTCACGGTATCGCCGAAGGCGATCAGGGCCAGCGCCGCTGCCGGCGCGTCGAGCCTCATCAACCAGGACACGGTATTGCCGGCGGCCTCGAGTTCGGCGGCACGCTGGCGCGCGGCGGCCGGCACCTCGATCGCGAGTTCGTCGAGCCAGCGCGCGCTGCCGATGGCATGGCGCGCGCCGTCAATGCGCGCTTTCACGCCGCGTCCTGCCACGGCCTTCGCGTCGCTGGCTTGAAGCGCGGGCGCACCGTCACGCGTTTCGTCGTCGTGGGCCGTGACGATCGCGCGGGCCAGCGGGTGCTCGCTGTGCCGCTGGATCGCGGCGGCGATCGCGAGCGCGGCCTCGCGCGTCGTGCGGATCGGCTCGAAAGCGGTCACCGAGGGTTTGCCTTCGGTCAGCGTGCCGGTCTTGTCGAAGGCGACCACGGCGGTGCGCTGCGCGAGTTCGAGTGCCAGCGCGTCCTGGATCAGCACGCCGTGGCGCGCGGCCACGCCGGTGCCGGCCATGATCGCGGCCGGCGTGGCGAGCCCGAGCGCGCAGGGGCAAGCGATCACCAGCACCGCCACCGCGTTGAGGATGGCGGTTTCGGCCGGAGCGCCGGCCAGCAGCCAGCCGGCGAAGGTCAGCACCGCGAGCGCGAGCACGGCCGGCACGAACACGGCGCTGACGCGATCGACCAGGCGCTGGATCGGCGCCTTCTCGGCCTGGGCCGATTCGACCAGGCGGATGATGCGGGCCAGCGTGGTTTCGGCGCCGATCGCGGTGGTCTCGACGCTGAGCGCGCCTTCGGCATTGATCGAACCGGCCGTGACACGATCGCCCGGCGCCTTCGCCACCGGCAGGCTCTCGCCCGTGATCAGCGATTCGTCGACATGCGAGGCACCGGCCGAGATCCTGCCGTCCACCGGGAAGCGTTCGCCGGGCCGCACCGCGACGATCGAGCCGACCCGCACCTGGGCGAGCGGCACCTCGCGCTCCACGCCCTGTTCGACGATGCGCGCGCGATCGGGGCGCAGCGCGTTGAGCGCGCGGATCGCGTCGGTGGTCTGGCGCTTGGCGCGCGCCTCGAGCCACTTGCCGAAGCGCACCAGGGTGATGATCACGGCGGCCGCCTCGAAGTAGAGATGGCCGGCCTGGCCCGGCTCGCGCAGCATCTGCCAGACGCTCAGGCCGAATGCGGCCGAGGTGCCGAGCGCGACCAGCAGGTCCATGTTGCCGGCGCGCGCGCGCAGCGCGTGCCAGGCGGCGCGATAGAAGCGCGCGCCGAAACCGAACTGCACGATCGCGGCCAGCACGAATTCGAGCGGCGCCGGCAGCATGAAGGACAGGCCGAAGGGCGCGGCGACCATCGGCGCGACCAGCGGCAAGGTCAGCACGGCCGAGCCGATCAGTAGCAGGAGATCGCGGCGCGCTTCTGCGGCCTTGCGCGATTCCGCGCAAGGCTGCGGCGCGGCGGGCGAGGCGGCCGCCGCGGGTGCCGTGCCGATCGAGTCGGGCGAGCCGGCGACGGGCGTGGCGCGATAGCCGGCCTTTTCGACGGCCGCGATCAGTTGTGCGGCGGAAACGGAAGCCTCGGCATTGACGCTGGCGCGCTCGGCGGCGAGGTTGACGCTGGCGCGCGAGACGCCCGGCACCTGGGCGAGTGCCTTCTCGGCTCGGCCCGAGCAGGAGGCGCAGGTCATGCCGCCGATCTCGAGTTCGATGGCCGGCGCGGCAGTGGATTGGGCTTGGGCGGGAACGGCTTCGCCGGCGACCAGCGGCGTGGCGCGATAACCGGCCTTCTCGACGGCGGCGATCAGTTGTGCGGCGGAAACGGAAGCCTCGGCACTGACGCTGGCGCGCTCGGTGGCGAGGTTGACGCCGGCGCGCGAGACGCCCGGCACCTGGGCCAGCGCCTTCTCGACACGGTTCGAGCAGGAGGCGCAGGTCATCCCCGCGATGTCGAGTTCGATCGAAGCCGAGGCCGGTGCGGGAGCCGCCTCGGCCGTTGCTGGCTCGACGTGATGCGCTTCGCTTGCCGCCGGCTTCGTGCGCGATGTCGGCTTCGGCATCGGCACGAAGCTGACCGCGACTGGCGCGGCGGCAGGCTGCGGAGCCTGGACGGCAGGCGCTGCAGCGTCCGGTGCATCGCCCTCGATGCGCTCGGCCTGGTAACTGGCTGCGGCAATCGCCGCGACCAGGTCCTGCGCATCCACCTCGGCGCCGGCGGCGAATGCCACCTCGGCGCGCGTGGCGGCCAGATCGACCTTCGCCTGCGCGACGCCCGGCACGGCGGCCAGCGCTTTCTCGACGCGTCGCGCGCAGCCACCGCAGGTCATGCCCGTCACGCGTAGCGCGACGGCCCTCGCCGCAGTTGTTTCGGCCCGGCGCGCTCGCGCCTGGGCGCGATAACCGGCACGTTCGACGGCCTCGACCAGGCGCGCGGCCCCGACTTCGGGCGCGGCACTGACGCTGGCGGTCTTGCCGGCGAGGTCGACATGGGTGGAGATCATGCCGGACAACTGGGCCAGCGCGGTTTCGACGCGGCGAGCACAGCCGCCGCAGGTCATGCCCTCGACGTCCAGCTCGGTGGTCTCGGGAGCAATGGGATGGGACAGGTCGTTCATCATGTGTACCGGTCTGAAGCGGCCGAAGCCGACAATGGACGCAGTATCAAGCTTCTCATGGTGGGAAGGTCAAACGCTTTTTCGACGATGATGTCGACCTCGCGCGCCCTCCAATCTGACAGGGCACAATCGATCCCGCTCCGAAAGCCGGGCGATGTCCGTTCACAGCAAAACGGCCCGCCGAAGCGGGCCGCGACCGATCACCGGGCTGAGCCGGCCGGCATCAGAACTTCCAGAAATATCCGCCCGGCGATGGGGGCCAGAACACCTGGCACTGGCTGTCGCTCGCGCTCAGCACCAGCGAATCGTTGAGCGTGGTGCCGGCGGCCACCGAGTAATGAAACACCTTCTGCGCCGAACTCAGGGCATTCACATAGACGATGAAGGTCGCGGCGGCACTCGACTTCGCGTTGTCGAAGCTCAGCGTGATCGCGGTGCCGGCCTTGCGGGCCGTGACCGCGGCCTGGTACGACAGCGGGCAGGCGCCGCGAGACTTGGCGGCCACGCCCGGCGAGAACGTATCGCCATCCGAGTAAGGATAGGGCGCGTAGCTCGAGTTCGGCCCGTTGCCCGGCTCGGTGATCGACCAGTGCAGCACGTCCGAGTCGCTCGGCGTGTTGACCGGCGCGGCCAGGTTCAGCGTCTCGGTGAGATCGCCGCACACGGCGCGGCGCCAGGCCGAGATGTTCGGGCATTGCACCTTGCCGGCCGGATAACCGCGCGCGGTGAGCCAGGTCTCGAGGAAACGGATCACCGAGGTGTGGTCCGAGAGCCGCGAGGACACGCGCCCGCCCTTGCTCCACGGCGACACCACCATCATCGGCACGCGCGGCCCGAGCCCGATCGGGTTCGACTGGTAGGTTTCGTCGCCGAGGTCGATCGGCGCGCCGACGGCGGTCTGCAGGTTGTGCTTGCCGTAGCCGTCGAGCGGCGGGATCGGCGGTGGCACGTGGTCGAAGTAGCCGTCGTTCTCGTCGTAGGTGATGAAGAGCGCGCACTTGCTCCACACGTCCTTGCTGCCGATCACTGTGTTGATCACGCGTTCGGCGAAGGATTCGCCGTCGCTCGAGAGCGCGGTCGGGTGCTCGCAATAGGTATAGGGCGCGACGATCCACGAGACGGCGGGGAAACTGCTCTTGCCATTCGCGTCCTTGCCGGCCAGGTCAGCCTGCAGGGCGGCGATCAGGCCGTTGGCCGATTGCGCGTCGTTGCCGCCGGACTTGCCGCCGTAGCTGCGCGCTCGCGCGATCTTGTCGGCGTCGCCGCCGCGCCGGAACGGATTGAAGTAGGCCAGCGCGTTGTCGCCGTAGTTGCCGTAGCCCTGGTAGACTTCCCAGCTCACCTGGTTGTCCTCGAGCGCGTCGGCATAGGTCTTCCAGTCCCAGCCGTTCTGCTGGCCCCTGTCGTTGGCCAGATCCGAGGTGGTGTTGCTCTCCCACAGGTCGTCGTTCTCGACGATGTAGTGCTTCCAGGACGGATTGGTGATCGTGCTGGCGCCCGAGGTACCGGTCCACAGGTAGCGGCGGTTCGGGTTGGTCGGGCCGAACAGCGAGCAGTGGTAGGCGTCGCAGACTGTGAATGCGTTGGCGAGCGCGTAGTAGAAGGGCAGGTCTGCTGGCTTCAGGTAGCCCATGCTCCAGTAGCCCTTCTTCTGGATCCAGGCGTTCCAGTTGCTCCAGGTGCTCTGCGAGCCCTTCCAGTCGTGATTGAGATTGACGCCCTGGTAATTGACGGGGCTGCCGGTGCCGGGGTTGAGCGGATAGGGCATCACGTTCGCGGTCAGCTTGCCCGATGGATTGCGCGCGGCATAGTTGCCCGAGCCGTTGTTCGGCTGGTACCAGACGGTCTGGCCGCTCGGAAGCGGCACCGGATGCGGGTCGGAGAGGCCGCGCACGCCCGGCAGCATGCCGAAGTAATGATCGAACGAGCGGTTCTCCTGCATGCAGATGATCACGTGCTCGATGTCGGCGAGCTTGCCCGGCGGTGTGGTCTGGGCGAGCGCGTTGCGGATCGCGGGGGGCAGGACCGACGCCATGCCGGCGGCGGCCAGCGTGTGGGTTCCCAGTTTCAGAAAATCGCGGCGTTTGTTCGATGTCATTGGATGCCTCGTTTGTTCATGGGGTGACAAGCACGATGGCACCGTCCGGCCAGTCGACGGCGACAAGAACGATAACCGCGAAAGATGAAACGAAAATGGCAACGCGATCTCGCCAACGGAGGACGTTGTTGCATAAATCGAGGATAAGGACGGAGCAATCGTCAAGTCTGGTGTATGCGGGCGGAGCGGCATGATCAGGCGGCCAGCGCTTGAGGAGCCGGTGTGCT
>JAYFRU010000160.1:0-7178 GCA_040946965.1 Burkholderia sp.
CGGCGTCTACGGTCGCGCTACGCGCTCCCTGCGTCGCCGCCTGCGCAACACCCTGCAGAGCTCCCTTCTTCAACCTCGCAGACCCCGGTTTGGATGATGTGCTTTACCCCAAATCCGTGTCTAGAAAAACCGGAGCCGCCGCACCAACAGGGCATCCTTTCTTGCTCTCCCACCAATTCCGCTTATGGTGGGTGCTGCTGAATAGTCCGTGGCTCCACGCTTCTTAGATATGAGCGGCGCTACCCGCATCCATCCTTTGCTTTTGTCTCGTAGCCGTTCTGTACGTCTTCAGCGCACGGAAAATCCGAATTACTCGGACGAAAGGAAGTCTATCAGCAGATTCGTGCAGTGTCATGCGATGCGCACGCGCGGCCCTGGCAGCCAGTTGCCACAAATCCGCCACACCCGGTATGCAAAAACCTGCTTCAGAAAGCAAAACAACGCACTACATCGCAAGACGTAGTGCGTTGTTTTTAAAGAAAAACTTGGTGGAGAGGAAGGGGATCGAACCCTCGACCTTCGCATTGCGAACGCGACGCTCTCCCAGCTGAGCTACCCCCCCAACATCCCTCGATCATACACAAGCCCCGACGAGGATGGCAAGCCGCCCCCCCAAAAGTTTTTGCGGACATGCGCCGGCGGTTTCAGCCCGGCGCGTCCGTCCGTGCCGCCATCGACGATCAGGACGGCGAGCCGGCCAGCACCCATTTGACGACCGCCTTCACGTCGGCGTCGCTCATGCCGGGATGGGCCGGCATCGGGATCACGCCCCACACGCCCGAGCCACCGTCGCGGACCTTCTTCTCGAGCTTGGCGGCCGCGCCCGGATCGCTCTTGTAGCGCGCGGCCACGTCCTTGAACGAGGGGCCGACCAGCTTGCGGTCGACCGCGTGGCAGCCCATGCAGGCATTGGCGCGCGCCACGCGCAGGCCGTCGTCGGCCGCGCGCGCGGCAGGCGCCACCGCCAGGCCCGCGCCCAGCAGCACCGCCGTCGCGGCGAACGCCGCAGCCCGGCGGATCGCGATGCCACCGCTCATTGCGCCCCCGCCTTCGGATTGCCCGGATGCACGTTCGGAGAGGCCGAGACCGGCGCCGGCGACTGCAGCGGCGTGGCGGTCACGCCCGAATCGGGCACCGCGCCCACGGTCGGCCCGACGTCGACGGCCGGCGCCGGCTGCGCCACGCCGGCGTCGCTGGCAGGCGCGCTGGAACTGGCCAGGCCCGGCGCGTCGGCCGGCTTGATGTACTGGAACACCTTCACCACCTGCACCACGCCCGGCACGCGGCTCGCGACATCGGCGCCGCAGCTGCCTTCGTCCACCGTCACCAGGCCCAGCAGATAGACGTTGCCGCGCTCGCAGACCACCTTGAAATCGTTCGCCGAAATGCCCTTCTCGGCGATCAGCACGGTCTTCACACGGCCTTCGAGATAGGAATCGTTGGTGCGGTCGGACAGCGTGGCGGCCGGCTGGATCGCCAGTTCGTTGACGATCGCGTTGACGTTGTTGATGGCGCGCAGGATCTTCTCGGCGCGCTGCTTCGAGGCATAGTTCGGCACCTCGCCGGTCAGCAGCGCGCGCCGGTTGAACACCGTCACGTTGACGTGCGCCTCGTCCGGCAGGCCGCTCTTGATCTGCGAGGCCGCCTTGATCTGGATCTCGCGATCCTCGGTCTGCGCGCCCAGCGTGCGGCGATCGGTGGCGATCAGCGCGCCGCCGCCCGCCGCCGCGCCGGCGAAGGCCAGCACGCAGCCCTGCAGGGTGGCGGCCAGGCCAGCCGACAGGGCGATCATCAGGGTGGTTCTCACAAGCGTCTGTCCGACGCGGCTCGGTGTCATCGACAAGCTCTCCTTGGAATCAGTCCTCGCCCAGCAGCATCGCGTCGATGCCGTCGCAGAGGCAATGGATGGTCAGCAGATGGACTTCCTGGATGCGCAACGCCCGGTCGGACGGCACGCCGATATGGATATCGGTATCGCACAGCGCGGCGGCCAGTTCGCCGCCCTTGCCGGTCAGCGCGATCACCGTGATCTCGCGCTCGCGCGCCTCGGCAGCTGCGGCCAGCGCGCGCGGCGTGTCGCCGGCGGGATCGATCACCACCAGCACGTCGCCGGTCTGGCCCAGCGCGCGCAGTTGCTGCGCGAAGATCTGGTCGGCCACCTCGCCGCCCGTCAGCGGGCCCGCGCGGCTCGCGTCGGTGGCCAGCGCGAGGCCCGGCAGGCTCGGCCGCTCGCGCTCGAAACCGCCGACCAGCGCATTGGCGAGCCGTTCGGCCGCAGCGGCCGAGGGGCCGTCACCGCAGACGAGAATCTTGTTGCCGTTCGCGAGCGCCATGAACATCGTGTCGACGGCGGCCGCGATCGGCAACGACAGCGCGTCGAGCACCTCGAGCGCAAGCGTGGCGTTGTCGCGGATATGTTGCTGAATACGTTCGACTGACATCGATTCCTATCGAATTGAAACCCGGAGCGGAGCCTGGCGTGAAACGCGCATCGAGCGCCGCGCGGGCGCCGCGCGGTAGCGTGGGTGCGGCGAGTTTACCGTACTCCGCAGCCTTCGCCGCCGGGTCCCTTACATCTCGACACAACAAGCCGGCTCGATGACGCGCCCGCAGAACGCGCTAGATGTCGTCGGCGCGGAACGCATCGCGCAGCCAGACCAGCCGCCCGGCCTCGAAGGCGATCACGTCGAAGCGGCACGCGCAGTGGCCGCCGAAACGCGCCCACACCAGGCGCGCGGCCAGCACCAGGCGGCGCCGCTTGTGCTGGCCGATGCTCGCCAGCGCGCCGCCGTGACGTGCCTGCCGGCGAGCCCGCACCTCGACGAACACCAAGGTGCCGTCGCGCTCGCGCATCAGCAGGTCGAGCTCGCCGCCGCACACCACCAGGTTCGCGGCCACGAAGCCCAGCCCCTGCCGCTCCAGGAAGCGCCGCGCCTGCTGCTCGAAACGCTCGCCGACGCGCTTCGACCCGCCATGCGCGGAAAAGTTGTCGGCCTCGTCGTCGGCGGCCCTGTCGCGAGCGCCATCGCCCGCCGCGCCGCGCGAAGCCGTGCCACCCGCATGGCACAATGCGGGCCTTGTTCCGCCCGCCGCGCGCCGTCGCGCTCTCTCCGTCATGACTGCCCTCCCCAATCTCGCGCAATCGCAGCACTATCCCGCCGGCACGCTCTACGTGGTCGCGACGCCGATCGGCAACGCGGCCGACATCACGCTGCGCGCGCTGCACGTGCTCGCGCTCGCCGACCGCATCGCGGCCGAGGACACGCGCAGCACCGGCCAGCTGCTGTCGCGCTACGGCATCTCGAAGCCGCTCTTGGCGGTGCACGAGCACAACGAGCGCGAGGCGGCCGGACGCATCGTCGAACTACTGCTGGCCGGCGAGCGCGTCGCCTATGTTTCTGATGCGGGCACGCCCGGCATCTCGGACCCGGGCGCCAAGCTGGTGGACGCGGTGCGCGCCGCCGCGCTGCCGGTGGTGCCCTTGCCCGGCGCCAACGCGGCCGCCACGGCCGTCAGCATCGCCGGCGACTGGGCCGGGCCCTTCAGCTTCGCGGGCTTCCTGCCGCCCAAGCCCAAGCAGCGCGCAGCCGCGCTCGAACCGCTCAAGACCCACCCTTACGCACTGGTGTTCTACGAGGCGCCGCATCGCATCGTCGAGACCGTCGAGGCGCTGGTCCAGGCCTTCGGCGGCGAACGACGCCTGCTGATCGGCCGCGAACTGACGAAATTACATGAGGACGTGTTCGTCGGCACCCTGGCCGAAGGGCCAGGCTGGCTGGCCGCCGACGCGAACCGCCAGCGCGGCGAATTCGCGATCGTGGTCGAGGGCGCGAGCGCGCCGCAAGGCGAGGACGACCCGGGCGCGCACGATGCGCTGCTCAGGCTGCTGCTGTCGGAAGTGCCGGTGAAAAGCGTGGCGAAGCTGGCAGCGGCGCTGACGGGCACCTCACGCAACACGCTGTATGCGCGCGCGCTCGAACTGAAGGAAGAGGCGCAAGGCGACTGACGCGGCGCGGCGGCATCAGGCGATGCCGCCGGAAAGGCGGGAAGCGGCGCGAACCCCGGTTTGAACCCGTCACGCCGCTCGAATCACCGCCGGCAGGCTCGCCGGCGGTGCCGAATCGAACTCAGTGAGTCTGCGAGGTCGAGGCGACCATCTCGTCGCGCGCGACGCGCGCCTGCTCGGGCGAGAGGCCGACGATCTTGACGCTCGCGGTACCCGCATGGACCAGGCCGATGATCTTGGCCGCAGCATACGAGAGATCGAGCACGCGGCCGCGCTTGAACGGGCCGCGATCGTTGATCTTCACCACCACCGACTTGCCGTTGCTCTGGTTGATCACCTTCACGTACGAGGACAGCGGCAAGGTGCGATGCGCCGCAGTCAGCTCGTTCATGTCGAAGCGCTTGCCATTGGCGGTGCGCCTACCGTGGAAGGCGCGGCCGTACCACGAGGCCTTGCCGCTCTGGCGAAAATCGGACACGTCGGCCGCGTCGATCGGCTTCGCGTCGGCCAGCGAGGCGCGCTGGGCATCCTGCGACTCGGTGGTCGGCATGGTCGCCAGTGCCGAGTCGAACTGCTTGCCTTCGCCATCGTCGGCGGCGTTCGCGGCGGACGTGCGCAGCGAGTCCTTGGCCGGATTCAGCGGGTTGGCCGCCTGATCGTTGGCGGCATTGGGCGGCATCACGCATCCGGTGAGCGCGGCCATCATCACTACTGGGCCGAGTTGCCTCGGCAATCGAGATTTCATCGACGTGTCGCCTATGGGTGCGGGCCGCAGCTACTGAAAATGCGGCCCGGACGGATATGCGCGCACGCCCCTGCTCCTTGCGAGCAGATGGCTTGCACTGGTGCGGCTGTCGTACTCGCCGCGACCGTCCTGATTAGTTTTCACGTCTGGCGCAACCTGTCCCCGGCAGCCTGACCAGACCCCAAATGTCGCCATCGAACCGGCTGACCGGTTCGCGCGCCTTGCTGCCCAGCAAGACACAGGAACGGCGACATAGGCCTCATCCGGCATGCGACAGCATGGCCGCAGCGGGTGCGCGTGGCGCCCGGCCGGACAAGACGTGAGTACCGATGAATCGGCACTGGATGCGCCTCCGGTAGGCCGGCGGCTAGTGCATTGACGGCGTTTCGGCACGCTTTTGCGGTGCCTTTGCGCCTGCTAGAACGCATGGTGGAACCACGCACAATGGGCCGCATTATACAGAAATGAAAATGGCGTCCCGGGAAACGGCCTGTCCCTTTGATTGATTCTCCCTATGATGGAATCCCGGGTACGGCCGCTGCGGCCCGCCTGGCGGGCGTGCCGGCGCCGCCGCGCCGCAGCCGGCCGGCCGGGCCACCGGAGGGGGCGCGCGCACGGACGAGCCAGTACAATCGAGCCTTTCCCCGCTATCGCGCCGCCGCACCCAGCCGCCATGAAAGTCACGTTGATACCCGTCACACCGTTCCAGCAGAACTGTTCGCTGATCGTCTGCGAACAGACGGGGCGCGCCGCCGTCGTCGATCCGGGCGGCGATCTCGAGCTGATCCGCAGCGAGGTCGAGCGGCAGCAGGCCAAGGTCGAGAAGGTGCTGATCACGCACGGCCACCTCGACCATTGCGCCGGTGCCAAGGCGCTGGCCGAGCACTACGGCGTGCCGATCGAGGGGCCGCACGAGGAGGAACGCTTCTGGATCGACCAGTTGCCGGCGCAGAGCCAGCGTTTCGGCTTCGGCGGCACGGCCGAGGCCTTCGAGCCGGCGCGCTGGCTCGGCGACGGCGATACCGTCACGGTCGGCGAGGAAGCCCTGGAGGTCTATCACTGCCCCGGCCACACGCCCGGCCACGTGGTGTTCTTCAGCCGCGCGCACCGGCTGGCGATCGTCGGCGACGTGCTGTTCGCGGGCTCGATCGGCCGCACCGACTTCCCGCGCGGCAATCACGAGGACCTGCTGCGCTCGATCCGCGAGAAGCTCTGGCCGCTCGGCGACGACGTCACCTTCGTGCCGGGCCACGGCCCGGTGTCGACCTTCGGCGACGAGCGCGAGAGCAACCCGTTCGTGGCGGACCGGAGGTTCGGATGAGCGGCGAGATTTACGTCAGCACCGACGTCGAGGCCGACGGCCCGATTCCCGGCCCGCACTCGATGCTCAGCTTCGCCTCGGCCGCCTATACCGAGGACAAGCAGTTGATCGCGACCTTCTCGGCCAACCTGGAAACGCTGCCCGGCGCGGCCGCGCACCCGGTGCAGGAAGCCTGGTGGAAAACCCAGCCCGAGGCCTGGGCAGCCTGCCGCCAGGATCTGCAGGCGCCCGAGGTGGCGCTGGTGGCCTATGTGGACTGGGTCGAGGCGCTGCCCGGCAAGCCGGTGTTCGTGGCGATGCCGGCCGGCTTCGACTTCACCTTCATGTTCTGGTACATGATGCGCTTCGCGGGGCGCTGCCCGTTCTCGTGGTCGGCGCTCGACATCAAGACGCTGGCCTTCGCGCTGACCGGCCTGCCCTACCGCAAGGCGATCAAGCCGCGCTTCCCGAAGCACTGGTTCGACGAGCATCCGCACACGCACGTGGCGCTGGACGACGCGATCGAACAGGGCACGCTGTTCTGCAACATGCTGGCCGAGTTGCGGCAGCGGCAGGCCGCCTTCGAGGCGGCGGGCGGCAGCGCGCCGGCGGCCGGCGACGCGGCCCAGGCGGGACAAAGCTGACGAGCTGACGCATCGGTCAGGCAGTGCGGCGCGGGACAGCAGAAAATTTCCTCGCCGCCTGCCACGCCTAGCGAATCCGCCTCATTTACCCGGCATCATTGCAGGACTTTTCCCGCACCTCTAACATGTGGGCGTTCTAGCCGCCCTCCCGGAGATGCCGGCGATACTCGATTCCTTCTCGCAAAAAATCCTGCGCCTGCTGCAACTCGACGCGCGCCGCTCGGTGCAGGAGATCTCCGACCAGGTCGGCCTGTCGAGCACGCCGTGCTGGCGACGCATCAAGGACATGGAGCAATCGGGCGTGATCCAGCGCTACACCGCGCTGCTCGATCGCGAGAAGCTCGGCCTGCATGTCTGCGCGCTGGCCCACGTGCACCTGACGCGCCACAGCGAGGGCGGCGTCGAGCGGCGTTGTTGCATAAATCAGGCGCGAGGACGGAGTAATGCCTTTGCTCATGATCTCAGCCGATGTGGACGGACTGC
>JAYFRU010000161.1:0-7168 GCA_040946965.1 Burkholderia sp.
CCCCCCCCCCCCCCCCCCCCCCCCCCCCCCCCCCCCCCCCCCCCCCCCCCCCCCCCCCCCCCCCCCCCCCCCCGAGCAGGTCGGCGCTGGCCAGCAGCCAGCCGAGATCGCGTACCGCCGCGTCGCGCAGCCCCACCCACGGTGCGGACTGCGCGGCTTCGGTCATGCGCCGCCCGTGGACTTGCCGAAGGTATCGCGGGCCAGGCACAGATCGGCCCAGGCCTTCGACTTGTCCGGCAGGCTGCGCAGCAGGTAAGCGGGATGGTAGGAGACGATCACCGGCACGCCCTCGTACTGATGGACGCGCCCGCGCATCGAGGCGATGCTGCCGTCAGACTTCAGCAGCGTCTGCGCGGCGAAGCGGCCCAGCGCCACGATCAGCTTCGGCTTGACCAGCGCGACCTGCCGCTGCAGGTAGGGCTCGCAGCGCGCGACCTCGTCGGGTTCGGGATTGCGGTTGCCGGGCGGGCGGCACTTGATCACGTTGGCGATATAGACGTTATTGCTGCGTTCGAACGAAAGCGCCTGCAGCATGCTGTCGAGCAGCTTGCCAGCCTGGCCGACGAAGGGCTCGCCCTGCTTGTCCTCGTTCTCGCCGGGCGCCTCGCCGACCAGCATCCAGTCGGCCTCGCGATTGCCGACCCCGAACACGGTCTGGGTGCGCTTCTCGCAGAGCCGGCAGCGCTGGCACTCGGCCACGCGGGCCTCGAGTTCGTCCCAGCCGAGATCGGCGACCGAGGATGCCGCGACCGGCTGCGCCAGCGCGAGGCCCGGCGGCGGCGCGTCGGGCGCGGGCGCGAGATCGAACCAGGATGGGTCGTCGAACGGCGGGGCCTCGTCGGCCGCGGCCTTCATGCCGGGCGCGGACGCCTCGCCGCGAGCGACCGGCGTCGCGTCGGGTGCGCGCGCAACTATGTCGGGCGAGCCGGGACCGGAAGGACCCGTGCCCGGCGCCGAGCGATGCGACTCGCTCGGCGCCGCCTGCGACAGCCGCTCGTCAGCCCTCGCATCGCCCCTTTCATCGGTCCTTTCATCCAAGGTCTCATCAGCGCCTGCCCGCAGCGGGCTGGCCAGGACCGGACGATCGCCAGCCGGCGACGCAACCCGTTCCGAGCGCGCCGTCACGACCGCGTCGGCCGACGCCTCACCCTCGCCTGCCGCGGCCGGTGCCGCTCCCTGCCCGCGCCGCACCCAGCGCGGCCCGAGCCCCATCTCGTCGAGTGCCGAGTCAAGCAAGCTCATGCGTGCCTCCCTGAATGTCGAGCGGCAGCCGCATCACGATCGCGTCCTCGCGCGTGCGGTGCTTCGCCGGGTAATAGTTCTTGCGGCGCCCGATCACCTCGAAACCGAAGCGTTCGTAGAGCCGGATCGCGTGCGGATTGGACGGCCGCACCTCCAGCAGCATGCCGTCGAGCCGCTCGGCGCGCGCGATGCGCGCCGCCTCGCGCAGCAGCGCGAGCCCGCAGCCGCCATGCTGCGCGGCGGGCGCCACGCACAGATTGAGCAGGTGCATCTCGTCGACCACCGGCATCAGCACGCAATAGCCGAGCAGGGTGCCCGTCACGTGCCGCATGCAGAAGCCGAAATAGCCGTTGCGCAGCGAATCCTCGAAATTGCCGCGCGTCCACGGGAATTCATAGGCGGCCTTCTCGATCTCGACCACCTCGTCGAGATCGGCGTCCGTCATCGGCGCGAGATAACGGTCGGTCATCAGTACGCCGCTCATCGGCCGCCTCGACCGCCATCTTGACCGCCCTCCCGCGCAGCACGCTCGGCGAGCCGTTCGGCGGTGGTCTGCGCGACCTTGTTGCGCACGTATTCGGGCACGGCCTGGTCGGCCGGCACCACACGGCCGGCGCGGAACGCGCGCAGCGCGAGCTGCGCGACCGGCACAGCGTGCGGCAGCGACGCGCCGTCCACCCAGGCGGCGCGCGCCGCCATCGGCAGGCGCTCGCCGAAGGCGGCAGCCGCATTGCCGGCCAGCGTGAACGGCTCGTCAGGCACGACCAACGCAGCCGGCGCGTCGAGCGCGGCCGACTGCAGCGTGCGCCAGTCGCCGGCGGCTTCGTCCCAGGCGTAGTCGGCCCAGTAAACCTCGTCCATGCGCGCGTCGAGCGCGGCCAGCACGCGCGCCGGCGCGCTATCGCCGGCGGCCAGCGCATTGAGCCGCGCATGCTCGGCGCAGGCGGCCAGCGTACCGACCGGCACCACCGGCAGGCTGCGGCCGAAGGCCAGGCCCTGCGCGACCCCGGTCGCGGTACGCAGGCCGGTGAACGAACCGGGGCCGGCGCCGAAGGCGATCGCGGCGCAATCGGCCAGCGCGAAGCCGGCCTCGTCGAGCAGTTCGCGCACGGCCGGCAGCACGCGCGTGCTCGAGACGGCGCCCGTCTCGTCGTGGCGGAACCAGATGCGCGGGGCGGTGGAGGCAGGCACCGCAGCGGGGGCGGCGATCAGGGCGACCGAGCAGAATTCGGTCGAGGTATCGATGGCGAGGAGCACGGTTTGCGTCATGGCCGACATTGTAATGCGGCACCCCGCCGGTACGGGCGTCTCGAAACCGGCCAGCGGCATAGGGCAATCGGGCCAGGCCGCGACCAACCGGTTTGGAAGGATCGCTCGACCCGTCCGACAGCGCCGCTTGCTACCATCTGCTGACCTAAAACCCCCTCCGAGACACCCGATGAGCGATATCCAAGCCCAGTTCGAACAGGCACTGGTGGACGTCAAGCAACTGAGCGAGAAACCCGGCAACATGACCCTGCTGCGTCTCTACGCGCTGTACAAGCAAGGCAGCGAAGGCGACGTCAACGGCGAGAAGCCCGGCTTCGCCGACATCGTCGGCAAGTACAAGTACGACGCCTGGGCCGCGCTCAAGGGCACCGCGCCGGAAGAGGCCCAGAAGCAGTATGTCCAGCTGGTCGAGGACCTGAAGAGCGGCGCCGCCTCCTGAGCTGCCTCGACGGCATCCGCCGCCACGCGGCCGATGCCGTGGCGCCGGCGGCCCTGGCGGGGCGGGCGAGCCGCCGCCAAAGCGGGACAAACGTGTAACGAAACGTATCGAATTCGCCGGCATCGCGCCGGCATTTCACAAATACGCCACGATATCGGTGGCGCGCTGCAGCAAATCCCTCTATAATCTGCTCTGCGTCACGTATTGGCTGGTCATCCAGCCCCGTTTTGACGCCTCGTACGTTTCGCTCCAATCCAGTTTAGAACCTGTCCCCTCCTGCCTCTCTGGGCCCTTCGCGGCCATCAAAGTATCAGGCTGGCGGCGTGTTCGGCGAATTCCGATTTCCGGATTTCCGCCGTGTGCCGCACCCGAAACAGCTTCTAACGCACCCGTGAGTGAGTCTGCGTTCCTCGAACGCGGACGTCTGTCACGTTCCCGATTTGCCTGATGCACTGTCGACTTGGGCATGCACGATTGGCGCCGACGTTTCACCCACCGTGTTTCAAGGATTGATATGACTTCGAGCCAACCCCAAAGCCCGCTCAACGCGATTGCCGACCAGGCACTCGGTCTGACCGACGCCGCTGCCGCGCCCGCCGAGGCTGCGCAACCGGCCGACGGCGAACCGAGCTTCGCGTCGCTCGGGCTGTCGCCGGAGATCGTCTCCGCCCTGCAGGCCGCCGGCTACGTGAAGCCGACCCCGGTCCAGGAGCGTGCGATCCCCGCCGGCATCGCGTGTCGCGACCTCCTGGTGTCGAGCCCGACCGGCTCCGGCAAGACGGCCGCCTTCATGCTGCCCGCGATCGAGCGATTCGCGCAGCTGCAGAAGACCCAGGCGCAACAACCGCGCGCGGCGCAGTCGGCCGACCGACGCCAGCGCCGCCCGCAGCCGGTGGCCCGCCCCGGCCTGCTGGTGCTGACCCCCACGCGTGAACTGGCGATGCAGGTCACCACCGCCGCCTCGACCTACGGCAAGCACCTGCGCCACCTGCGCACGGTCAGCATCCTCGGCGGCGTGGCCTACGGCCAGCAGCTGATGCTGCTGGCGAAGAACCCGGAAATCCTGGTCGCCACGCCGGGCCGCCTGCTCGACCACCTCGAGCGCGGCCGCATCGACCTGTCGGAGCTTAAGATGCTGGTGCTCGACGAAGCCGACCGCATGCTCGACATGGGCTTCATCGACGACATCGAGACCATCGTCGCGGCCACCCCGGCCTCGCGCCAAACCATGCTGTTCTCGGCCACGCTGGACGGCAAGATCGGCTCGCTGACCGGCCGTCTGCTGAAGGATCCGGAGCGCATCGAGATCGTCCAGAAGATGGAGGCGCGTACCAACATCGCCCAGACGGTCCATTACGTCGACGACCGCGACCACAAGGATCGCCTGCTCGACCACCTGCTGCGCGACGACGCGCTGGACCAGGCGATCATCTTCACGGCCACCAAGATCGACGCCGACCAACTGGCCGGCCGCCTGGCCGATGCCGGTTTCGAATCGGCCGCGCTGCACGGCGACCTGCCGCAAGGCGCGCGCAACCGCACCATCCGTGCGCTGCGCGAGCGCCGCGTGCGCGTGCTGGTGGCCACCGACGTGGCCGCGCGCGGAATCGACATCCCCGGCATCACGCACGTCTTCAACTACGACCTGCCGAAGTTCGCCGAAGACTACGTGCACCGGATCGGCCGTACCGGCCGCGCGGGCCGCTCGGGCATCGCGGTGAGCCTGGTGCACCACGCCGAACAGGGCGCCCTCAAGCGCATCGAGCGCTTTGTGCGCGCGCTGCTGCCGGTCAACGTGATCGAAGGCTTCGAGCCGCGCAAGACCCCGTCGCGCAGCGGCCCGAGCCGCGGCCGTCCGGGCGGCGGCAACGGCGGCGGCCGTCGTTTCGGCAGCGGCAAGCCGAGCGGCGGCAGCCGTGAAGGCGGCTACGGCGGCGGCTGGAGCGGCAACAAGTCCGCGAACGGTGGCGGCAACCGCGAAGGCGGCTACGGCGGCAACCGTCGCAGCGACGCCCCGCGCGGCCCGCGCCGCAGCTCGGCGGCCTGAACGCAGGCTCGCCAGCCGTGAGGCCCTGACGCCTCGCGCGCCCCTGGCAGGACAAAATCGGTGCTTCGGAACCGGTTTTTTTGTCTTCCATCGACTTTTCACGATGCGGAAATTTTTTTGCCTCGTAAAAAATCATGCTTCGTGGCACAAGCAAGTGATTGCGAGATGGGAAAAGTCGTTTCTCATCGCGGAACGCCATTCGTAAGTCATTGATTTAAATCGAATAAATATTTTAGAGTCGCCCATCAAAGCCGCTATCGCCGCGCCGGACGCTTCCCTAGACTCTTATACAAGAGTTCACGAAACGAAGCGCCGGATGTCCCGCCCGCCTCCCGATCGCGAACCCAGGACTCGTAGCCCTCACCGATTCACGTTCTCAAGGAGACGCATCATGTCGCGTCAACAACAGGCCAAGGCACTGCAGCAGAAGTGGGAAAGCGATCCGCGCTGGAAGGACATCAAGCGCGGCTACACCGCCGAGGACGTGATCCGCCTGCGCGGCTCGATCGAGGTCCAGCACACCATCGCCCAGCGCGGCGCGGAAAAGCTCTGGAGCCTCATCAACGAGGAGCCCTTCGTCAACGCGCTCGGCACGCTGACCGGCAACCAGGCGATGCAGCAGGTCAAGGCCGGCCTGAAGGCCATCTACCTGTCGGGCTGGCAAGTAGCGGGCGACGCCAACGTGGCCGGCGAGATGTACCCCGACCAGTCGCTCTACCCGGCCAACTCGGTGCCGCTGGTGGTCAAGCGCATCAACAACACGCTCACGCGCGCCGACCAGATCCAGTGGTCGGAAGGGAAGGCAAGAACCCGGGCGAGGAAGGCTACGTCGAATACTTCGCGCCGATCGTGGCCGATGCGGAAGCCGGTTTCGGCGGCGTGCTCAATGCCTTCGAACTGATGAAGGCGATGATCGAGGCCGGCGCCTCGGGCGTGCACTTCGAGGACCAGCTCGCCTCGGTCAAGAAGTGCGGCCACATGGGCGGCAAGGTGCTGGTGCCGACCCACGAGAACGTCGCCAAGCTCAGCGCCGCGCGCCTGGCCGCCGACGTGATGGGCGTGCCGACCGTGCTGATCGCGCGCACCGACGCGGAAGCCGCCGACCTGATCACCTCGGACATCGACGAGAACGACAAGCCCTTCCTGGCTGGCGAGTGCACCGTCGAAGGCTTCTTCCGCACCTATGCGCCCTACGCCGACCTGGTCTGGTGCGAAACCGGCAAGTCCGATCTGGAGTACGCCAAGAAGTTCGCCGAGGCGATCCACAAGCAGTTCCCGGGCAAGATGCTTTCGTACAACTGCTCGCTGTCCTTCAACTGGAAGAAGAACCTCGACGACGCGACCATCGCCAAGTTCCAGAAGGAGCTCGGCGCGATGGGCTACAAGTTCCAGTTCATCACGCTGGCCGGCTTCCACTCGCTGAACTACTCGATGTTCAATCTCGCGCACGGCTATGCCCGCACGCAGATGAGCGCCTTCGTGGAACTGCAGCAGGCCGAGTTCGCCGCCGCCGACAAGGGCTTCACGGCCGTCAAGCACCAGCGCGAGGTGGGTACCGGCTATTTCGACGCGGTCACCCAGACGGTCGAGCGCGACGCCTCGACCACCGCGCTGCACGGCTCGACCGAGGACGGACAGTTCTTCGACGGCAAGAAGGTCGCCTGAGCCGGCACTGCGTCCGACAAGGCCGCCACTGCGGGACGCATCGTCCCGCAGTGGCGCCGGCAGCAATCAAGCGGCAATCAGGCAGTGATCAGGAAGCGATGACGACAACAGGCGCGGTCCACCGCGTCGCGATACATCATAAGCCGGGTGCGCCATGCACGCGCCCGGCACCGGCGACACCGGGCACGGTATCGCCAGGCCGTTACGACCCGCGCGCCGGCCCTGGCGCGCGGTCTTTCCTCGTGGGGGCAGCCCGGCTCCCCGGCTCGCCTCGTCACCGATAGACGATCACCGGAATTTTCGTATGCGTGAGCACGCGCTGTGTCTCGCTGCCGATCAGCAGGCTGCCGAGCCCGCGTCGGCCGTGCGAGGCCATGAAGATCACGTCGCAGCCGCCGCGCTCCGCCGCCTGATGATGCCGCGATAGGGCGTAAGCGATCAGCGAACCCGCCCCTTGCGCCTCGGCGGCTGATCGGCTAGCGCTTACGCCTGCGGCTTGCGGACGG
>JAYFRU010000162.1:0-7159 GCA_040946965.1 Burkholderia sp.
CCTCATCAAGCAGGTGATGAGATCTATAACGCACGACGGCCGTTTCCGTTGTCATGATTTACGAATTACTCAATAACTAGGGATGCAACGCGGAGCGCCATTGTAGCAACGCCCTGCGACCTGCCGCGAAACCGCGCGGCGCGCACCTTCATCAGCCGCGCCCGGCACGCGCCGAGCGCCTGCCGAGCACCGACCAGGGCACGGAACGCCGCCGCGTCGAGCGCATCGGCCGGCACCACCAGCGGTACCGGGGCGCCGCGCTCGCGAGCGATCGCCAGCACCAGCAGCCGGTCCGCCCAGTGCGTGCAGCGGACCGCAGCACCGTGCGCCACGCGCCGGCCTGCATGGTCGTAGGCGGCGAGCGTGCCGGTGGCCGTCTCGATGCGCAACGCGGCCGGGATCCGGCGCGCGCAGGTTTCACGCGCGACCGCCGCGAGACTCGCGGCGGTCAGCAACCCGACGAACACCGCTCCGGCCTTCCCCGCGAACTGGCCGTCGGCCAGCTGCAGCGCGACGCCGCCGACCGCCGCCGCGCATAGCGCGACGAAGGCCGCCAGCACGAGGCGCAGCCTCGCCGAGGCACGCAGCGCGACAGGCTGCGTGCCCGAGGAAGACAGGAGGGAGGGACCCGTCAAGCGATCCCGCTTCAGGCGCGCTTGAAAACCAGCGTGCCGTTAGTCCCGCCAAAGCCGAAGGAGTTCTTCAGCGCGACGTCGATCTTCATGTCCCGCGCTTCGTTCGCGCAGTAATCGAGATCACATTCGGGATCCTGATTGAAGATGTTGATGGTCGGCGGCGAGACCTGGTTGTGCACGGCCAGCACCGTGAACACCGACTCGAGGCCGCCGGCGCCACCGAGCAGGTGACCCGTCATCGACTTGGTCGAGTTGACCACCATCTGCTTGGCGCGGTCGCCGAAGGCGCGCTTGATGCCGATCGTCTCGGCTAGGTCGCCGAGCGGCGTCGAGGTGCCGTGCGCGTTGAGGTAGTTGACCTGGTCGGGGTTGACGCCGGCGTTGCGCAGCGCGGCCAGCATGCAGCGGCGCGCGCCGTCGCCGTCCTCGACCGGGGCGGTCATGTGGTAGGCGTCGGCGCTCATGCCGTAGCCGGACACTTCGGCGTAGATCTTCGCGCCGCGTGCCTTGGCATGCTCGTACTCCTCCAGCACCATCACGCCGGCGCCCTCGCCCAGCACGAAGCCGTCGCGATCCTTGTCCCACGGACGGCTGGCGGTGGCAGGGTCGTCGTTGCGCTGCGACAGTGCGCGCGCGGCCGCGAAACCGCCGATGCCCAGCGGCGAGACGGTGGCTTCGGCGCCGCCCGCGATCATCAGGTCGGCATCGCCGTATTCGATCAGGCGCGCGGCCTCGCCGATGCAGTGCAGGCCGGTGGTGCAGGCCGTCACGATCGCGAGGTTCGGGCCCTTCAGGCCGAACTTGATCGACAGGTGACCGGAGATCATGTTGATGATCGAGGCCGGCACGAAGAACGGCGAAATGCGACGCGGGCCGCGATTCAGCAGTTCGGTCTGCGTGACCTCGATCATCGGCAGGCCACCGATGCCGGAGCCGACGACCACGCCGAAGCACTCCGCGTTCTCCTCGGTGACCTCGATGCCCGAATCCTTCATGGCCTGCATGCCCGCCGCGATGCCGTAATGGATGAACGTATCCATGTGGCGCGCTTCCTTCGCGGGCAGGTAATCCTCGACATTGAAGCCTTTCACCTCGCCCGCGAAGCGGGTCGAATAGTTCGTGGCGTCGAACTTGGTGATGTTGGCGATGCCGGATTGACCGGCGACCAGATTGGCCCAACCGTCGGCAACATTATTGCCAACAGGCGAAATCAGCCCAAGGCCTGTAACGACAACTCGACGGCGGCTCACGGTACCCTCTTTTCCATTGGATGACAAAAACAAAAGCCACAGGGGCCGCAGGTACCAGCCCTGCGAGCCCTGTGGCTGTTAGCGCGGCCGGCAGCGAGACCGGCGGCGAGATCTGGCGCCCACGCAGCGTTCCGAGAAACGTTGCTGACGGCGCGCCGGGTCTTAGGCCTTGACGTTTGCGCGAGCGTAGTCGATCGCTTGCTGAACGGTCGTGATCTTCTCGGCCTCTTCGTCCGGGATCTCCATGCCGAACTCGTCTTCGAGCGCCATGACCAGCTCGACCGTGTCGAGCGAGTCGGCACCGAGGTCGTTCACGAACGAGGCTTCGTTCTTGATTTCGCTTTCGGCGACGCCCAGTTGCTCGGCGACGATCTTCTTGACACGTTGTTCGATGTTGTCCATTACCCCTCCGAGGGAAAGTTCAGATTTACAAGTGCGCGCATTTTATCAGGTTTGATGCCACCCAAAATGCGCGCCGGTGTTGCGGTTCGAGAGGCGCTCGAGGCACCTCCATCCGACGCACGGCGCGGATGGCAAACGAATTCCGTTACGACATGTACATACCGCCGTTCACATGCAGCGTCGTGCCAGTGATATACCCGGCAAGCGGCGAGGCGAGGAACGCGACGGCGTGGGCGATATCGTCGGTGCTGCCGAGGCGCCCGAGCGGAATCTGGGTTTTCAGCGCGGCCTGTTGTTTCTCGGGCAGCGACTTGGTCATGTCGGTGTCGATGAAGCCGGGGGCCACGCAGTTGACGGTGATGCCGCGGCTGCCAATTTCACGCGCCAGCGCACGCGTGAGGCCGGCCACGCCGGCCTTGGCGGTCGCGTAGTTGGCCTGGCCCGGATTGCCAAGCGAGCCGACCACCGAGGTGATGTTGATGATGCGCCCGCTGCGGGCCTTCATCATCGGGCGCAGCACGCCGCGCGAGAGGCGGAATACCGACTTCAGGTTGGTGTCGATCACCGCGTCCCAGTCGTCGTCCTTCATGCGCATCGCGAGCTGATCCTGCGTGATGCCGGCATTATTGACGAGGATGTCGAGACGACCGAATTCCTTGACGGTCGAATCGATCAACGCTTCGGCCGAGGCCGCGTCGTTGACGTCGAGCACCGCGCCGCGGCCGGCCAGGCCGGCTTCGGCCAACGCCGCGCCGATGCCCTGGGCACCCGCTTCGCTGGTCGCGGTGCCGATCACCGTGGCACCCTGGCGCGCGAGTTCGAGCGCGATCGCCCGGCCGATGCCGCGCGAGGCGCCAGTCACGATCGCCACCTGTTTGTCGAGAGTCTTGTCCATGTTGGTCCGTGAGTCGGATGAATTGAGGCTCGCTGCGGCGCCGATGCGCCGCGCGGCCGCTCAGGCCGTGACGAGCTTGAGCACGTCGTCGAGCGTGGCGGGATCGTACATGGCCGCGCCCGCCAGTTCGCCGTCGATGCGCTTGGTCAGGCCGGTGAGCACCTTGCCCGGGCCGCATTCGACCAGTTGCGTGACGCCCGTGCCGGCGATATGACGTACGCATTCGACCCAGCGAACCGGCCCGGCGGCCTGGCGCACCAGCGCGTCCTTGATCGCGGCGGGGTCCGACACGACCGCCACGTCGATGTTGTTGACCACCGGGATCCGCAGCGCCTCGAGCGACACCGTCGCCAGGTATTCGCGCAGCTGGTCCGAGGCCGGCTTGAGCAGCGATGAATGGAACGGCGCCGACACCGGCAGCGGCAGCGGCAGCGCGCGCTTGGCGCCCTTCGCCTTGGCGATCTCGCAGGCCTTCTCGACTGCGGCCTTGGCGCCGGCGATCACCACCTGCGCGGGCGCGTTGAAGTTGACCGCCTCGACTACGCCGGCCGCTGCGGCTTCCGCGCAGACGGCACGCACCGTGTCGTCGTCCAGGCCGAGGATCGCGGCCATGCCGCCCTCGCCGACCGGCACCGCGTTCTGCATTGCCTGGGCGCGGAATCGCACCAGCGGCACCGCATCGCGGAAGGCCAGCGCGCCGGCCGCCACCAGCGCCGTGTATTCGCCGAGGCTGTGGCCGGCGACGATCGACGGCGCCGGGCCGCCCGCCTGCTGCCAGGCGCGATAACACGCGTAGGCGGCGGTCAGCATCACCGGCTGCGTGTTGGTTGTCAGGTTGAGTTCTTCGGCCGGCCCTTCGGCGATCAGCTTGCCGAGATCCTGGCCCAGTGCATCGGACGCCTCCTGCACGGTCTCGCGCACCACGGCGAGCTCGGCGAATGCGTTGAGCATGCCGACCGCCTGCGAACCCTGCCCGGGGAAAACAAATGCAAATTTCATCTCGTCCTCTTGTGAAACGTTCAGACGGCGCGCCTGCTGGCAACGCGAATTCGCTCAGTAGCGGAATACCGAGGCGCCCCACGTGAAGCCGCCGCCGACGCCTTCGATCAGCACGGTCTGGCCGCGCTGGATCCGACCGTCGCGCACCGCCGCGTCGAGCGCGAGCGGAATCGATGCGGCCGACGTATTGCCGTGCTCGCCGACGGTGACGACCATGCGCTCCTGCGGCAGCCCGAGCTTGCGGCAGGTGCTGGTCATGATGCGGATATTCGCCTGGTGCGGAATCAGCCAATCGACCTGGTCAGCCGCCAGGCCGGCCTTCTCCAGCGCCTCGATGGCCACCTTCTCCAGCACGTTCACGGCGAGCTTGAACACCGCCTGGCCGTCCATGTGCAGGAATGCGCTGCCCGCGATCACGCCGCCGTTGACATTGCCCGGCGTGCAGAGGATGTGCGAGTAGCTGCCGTCCGCGTGCAGCGCGCTGCCCAGGATGCCGGGCTCCTCGGAAGCCGACAGCACCACCGCGCCGGCGCCGTCGCCAAACAGCACGCAGGTGGTCCGGTCCTTGAAATCGAGGATGCGCGAGAAGGTTTCCGCCCCGATCACCAGCGCGTTGCGATGCTGGCCGCTGCGGATGAAGCTGTCGGCCGTGGCGACCGCGTAGACGAAGCCCGAGCAGACCGCCTGCACGTCGAACGCGGCACCGCCATTGCAGATGCCGAGCTTATTCTGCAGCAGGCAGGCGGTGCTGGGGAAAACGAAATCAGGGGTGGAGGTGGCGACAATGATCAGATCGATCGACTGCGGATCGATGTCGGCCGCCTCGATCGCGCGTTGCGCGGCGATCAGCGCGAGATCGCTGGTGGTGACGTCGGGATCGGCGAAATGGCGCGCATGGATGCCGGTGCGCGCCACGATCCATTCGTCGCTGGTTTCGATGCCGTCCTTCGCGAGACGCTCGGCGAGCGCCTGGTTCGTGACGCGGTTGGGCGGCAGGTAGCTGCCCGTGCCGAGCACGCGGGAATAGAGAGTCGATTGGGCCATTTAAGCTTTAGAGGATAAAGCGGCGGAAGGCTCGGCCTGCTGGCCTGCAGACGGGCCTGCCTGACCGGCCCCGCCCGCGTCGTGACCGCTTTCGCCAAGCGGCATCGCGTTTTCCGCCATGGCCCGGGAAAGGCGCTCCAGCACGCCATTTTTGACCGCATCATACCCGCGTTTGATAGCCCACTCAAACGCGTAGGCATCGGCCGAGCCATGGCTCTTGATCACCAGGCTGCGCAGGCCCAGCAAAGCCGCGCCGTTGTACTGGCGGTGATCTACGCGGCGCTTGAAGCGCAGCAGCACCGGCAGCGCGAGCACGGCCATCAGCTTGCTCAGCAGCGAGCGGCTGAACTCTTCCTTGATGATGTTGGCGAGCATCTGCGCCAAGCCTTCCGAGGTCTTCAGCGCGACATTGCCGACAAAGCCGTCGCAGACGATCACGTCCACGGTGCCCTTGTAGATGTCGTCGCCCTCGACGTTGCCGCGGAAGTTCAGCGTGCTGGCGCGCAGCAGTTCGCCGGCGCGCTTGATCGTATCATTGCCCTTGATCATCTCCTCGCCGATGTTGAGCAGGCCGATCGTCGGACGATCCTTGCCCTCCAGGGCCGCGACCAGCACATGCCCCATTTCGGCGAATTGCAGCAGATGCTGAGGTTCGCAATCAACGTTGGCGCCGAGGTCGAGCATCATCGTGTAGCCGGTCGGATTCGGCAGCGCGAACGCGATCGCCGGCCGCTCGATGCCGGGCAGCGTCTTGAGCACGTAGCGCGACACGGCCATCAGCGCGCCGGTGTTGCCGGCCGAGACGCAGGCCTGCGCCTCGCCGTCCTTGACGTGGTTCAACGCCACGCGCATCGAGGAATCTTTCTTCCGGCGCAGCGCGACCTCGACGGAGTCGTCCATCGCGACGACTTCCGTGGCCGGGACAATCGACAGCGAGGGTTCGTCGAGCGCCTTGAGTTTCTTGAGCTGGGCGCGGATCGCGGTATCGATGCCGACCAGCATCAGGTGCGCATCGGGATGCGCACGCACAAACTTGACTGCTGCGGAAACGGTCACGGACGGGCCGTGGTCGCCTCCCATGCAATCGATCGTGAGCTTTACTGTCATGGAGTGCGACGAATTTCAGGCACAAAAAAGCGGCAGTTGAATGCCGCCTTCTCGTTGAGCCAGGAAAGTGTCAAGCGAATCGGTCGTCACGCTGGAGAAGCCCGGGAACATGCGGGCGGCGTGACGCAAGGTGCTTAGTCGTTCTTCGTCTTGACGACTTTCTTGCCGCGATAGTAGCCGTTCGGGCTGATGTGGTGGCGCAGATGCACTTCACCCGTGCTCGGCTCGACGGCCAGCGGGGTGGTCGTCAGGAAATCGTGCGAACGGTGCATGCCGCGCTTGGACGGCGACTTCTTGTTTTGCTGAACTGCCATGACTAGCTCCTAAAAATTTTTCGGATTCTAACACAGCCCGATCCGACGCCATCCTACCCGGGCACTACCGCCCGACGCCTTCCCGTGCTCCAACCTACCTCAGTGTTTCTTGTCGCCGTCCCGCTTGAGCGCCTCGAGCGCCGCAAACGGGTTGGGCCGCGCTTCACTCTGCCCGTTTCACCGCCGGCCGGCTCCTCGGCTTCATCGAAGCCCTCGGCATCGTCGGCGGGACCGCTGACCCCCGATGCCAGGCTTTCATGGACCGAGGGACAGACCTCGTGCTTCGGTACCAGCGGCAGCGAGAGCAACAACTTCTCTTCGATCAAGGTAAGCCGCTGCGCGGCGGCTAAAAGCGCGGGGACGTGCAGGCTCACGCACGGAGCAGGCCGATCGTGTGCGAGTGGCGCGACATGGTAGAGTCAGAAGTGGCCGTGTTCATGCGAGGGGCTCGTCATTCGAACCGTCAGTCCGATCAAACAGCGGTTCCAGCGAGACGATGCGTGGTGGCGATAT
>JAYFRU010000163.1:0-7159 GCA_040946965.1 Burkholderia sp.
CGTTCGAGGGTAGTCGATGCCCCCAAGAGGGGATGATTGAAACTCGTTCACCCTGCGATGATCGCTCAGGTGGAGCTCAATGGATAGCCCTTCTGCCGATCGGCATTGCAGTGTCGCCAGACCACCAGCAGGTCCGGTTTCAGCGCGACGATGCGTTCCAGGTCGAGCGAGCGGTTGTCGCCGACGCGCGGCAGCGCGCGTGCGGCCTCAGGGTAGTCGCTGTAGGACACGGCGCACACTATCGCGGCGCCGCCGCCCGCCGCGTAAAGCAGTTCGGTGGCGTGCGGCGCGACGCTGATCACGCGTCTGGCCGGCGTGGGCAGCGTGACGGTGCGGCCAGCGTCGTCGATCACGGTGATGGTGCCCGGAGCGGCTGCCGATGCGGTTGCCGGTGAGCCGGCCGAGGCAGCAATCGGCGACGAGCGCACGGCAAGCAGCGCCGCGACCAGCCCGCCAGCGAATCCTCGCCCAAGCATCGCGTGCACGCGCATCGATCAGCGCGTCGCCGCGTGATACGCGGCGGTGGCCGCGTAATGGTCCAGCGCATCCTCGAGCCGCAACCATTCCTCCTCGATGCCGGGCAGGCCGATCCGCAGGCTCGGCGCCTGCGCGAAGAAGCGTGTCCAGATGCCCTGCGTGGCAAGCGCATCGTGCAGCGCCCAGGCGCGCGGATCGTCGGTCCAGCAAAACAGCGGGGTGGCGCGCACCGCGAAGCCGTGCAGGCGCAGCAGTTCCGCGAGCCGCTCGCCGTCGGCCGCCAGGCGCTCGCGCGTGGCCTGTTGCCAGCCCTGGTCGGCCAGCGCGGCCGACACGGCGTGCCGTGCCGGGCCGCTGACGGTCCAGGTGCCCAGCTCGGCACGCAGCCGCGCGAGCGGCACGGGCGCGGCCAGCACGAAACCGGCACGCACCCCGGCCAGCCCGAAGAACTTGCCGATCGAGCGCAGCACGAACAGGCCGTCGCGGCCGGCATCGGCGGCCAGCGTGTCCTCGCCGCCGGTGTCGGCGAAGGCCTCGTCGACGATCAGGGTGCCGCCGCGCGCGGCCAGCTGCGCGTGCCAGCCCAGCAGGCGCTCGCGCGTGAGGCGCTCGGCGGTCGGATTGTTCGGATTGCCGACGATCACGTAGCGCATCGACGGCGGCAGCAGGGTCGCGTCGGCGTCGAGCGTCGCTAGCGTGTGGCCGTGGCGCAGCAAGGCCGGCGCGTATTCGCTGTAGGCCAGTGGCGCCACGCCCGCGATGCCGGGTTCGAGCAGCGCGGGCAGCGCGCGGATCGCGGCCTGGCTGCCGGCCACCGGCAGCACGTGCGCGGCATCGGGCGCGCCGTAGTAGCGCGCGGCCAGCGCGGCCAGCGGTGCCTCGTCGCCGGGCAGCCGGCGCCAGGCTTCGGCCGGCATCGGCGGCACCGGGTAACCGAGCGGGTTGATGCCGGTCGAGAGATCGAGCCAGCGCGCGAGCGGGATGTCGTAGTGCCGTGCGGCGTCGTGCGGATTGCCCCCGTGCGTGATCGTGGGCGGCTGGAGAGCGGAATCGGTCATGGAGCGGGTCGGGCGGGGCGACCGGGGTCGCCCGCCGCGCGGAATCGGGGGAAAGGGATGGACGTGGCGCGGGCCGCAGCGCGAGGCCGGCGGCAGGCCAGGGTCTCAGCCATGGTGCGTTGCGACCGAGAGCGCGGCGCCGGCCAGCATCAGCGCGAGCCAGAGGATCGAGGTGCGCGCCACCAGCGACAGCGCCGCACGCACGTGGGCCGGCGCGGCCGGCTCGCCGGCACCGAGCGTGGGGCGCGTCTCGAGTTCGCCGTGATAGACGGCCGGGCCGCCCAGCACCACGTTGAGGCTACCGGCGCCGGCGGCCATTACCGGGCCGGCATTGGGGCTGTCCCACTGGCGCGCCTGGCTGCGCCAGCAGCGCCAGGCATTCGCGGTATCGCCGAGCAGCGCGTAGCTGGCGGCCGTGAGCCGCGCCGGCACCCAGTTCAGCGCGTCGTCGATGCGTGCCGCAGCCCAGCCGAAGCGCAGCAGGCGCGGCGTGCGATAACCCCACATCGCGTCGAGCGTGTTGGCGAGCCGAAACATCAGCGCGCCGGGGCCGCCCGCGACGGCGAACCAGAACAGCGCGCCGAAGATCGCGTCGTTGCCGTTCTCCAGCGCCGATTCCACCGCCGCGCGCGAGAGCGCCGAGGCATCGGCCTCGCGCGTGTCGCGCGAGACAATGCGCGCGGTCAGCGTGCGGGCCTCGGCGAGATCGCCGCGTACCAGGGCGGCGCCGATCGGCGCAATATGTTCGGCTAGGCTCTTCGCGCCGAGCGCGAACCACAGCAGGGTGACATGCATGGCGGCGGCCAGCGGCCAGGGCAGCAGGGCGAGCAGCAGCAGGGCCGCCAGCACCGGCGGCAGCACCGCCAGGCACCAGGCCGCCACGCCGATCGGCCGGCCCAGCCGGCCGTGGTTCAGGCGTGCCTCGATGGCCTGGCCCAGCCGGCCGTGGTTCAGGCGTGCCTCGATGGCCTGGACCAGCCGCCCGAAGGCGATCAGGGGATGGCCGCAGCGCGGTTCGCCGAAGCGCCAGTCGACCAGGAAGGCCGCGACCGCGAGGATCGCCACCGCCGGCAGCGACAGCATCAGCATGCCGGCTCCCCGGGCGCCTTGACGGTCATCGGCAGGCCCGCCACCACCAGCGTGACATGGGTGGCGAGCGCGGCGATGCGCTGGTTGAGCCGGCCCAGTTCGTCGACGTAGCGACGCGTCTCGGCGCCGAGCGGAATCACGCCCAGGCCGATCTCGTTGCTGACCACGATCACGCGCGCGCGCGAGGCGAGCAACGCGTCTTCCAGCGCCGCGACGCGCGCGGCGAGCGTGGCCTCGTCGATGGCCGCGCTGCCGGGCGGGCAGAGCAGGCCGGCGAGCCACAGCGTCAGGCAGTCGACCAGCACGCAGGCGGCAGGATCGTCGAGCGCGGCGATCGCCTCGGCCAGCGCGTCGGGTGCCTCGACCAGGGCCCAGTCGGCTGGGCGGAGCGCGCGATGATGGGCGATGCGACGGTCGAATTCGGCGTCGCCGACCACGCGTGCGGTCGCGACATAGGTGACGGCGCGGCCGCTCGCGGCGGCCAGCCGTTCGGCATGCGCGCTCTTGCCCGAGCGGGCGCCGCCGAGGACGAAGGTGAGGTGGTGCGAAGTCATCGCGTGATTGTAACGGCGCGCGCGATAATGCGGCCTTCCCTAGTCAGCTCGATGGCCCGCACCATGACCGTTTCCGATCGCTCGCCGTTGCCGCGCGGCACGCTGATGATCCAGGGCACCACCTCCGACGCCGGCAAGAGCACCCTGGTGGCCGGGCTGTGCCGGCTGGCTCGCCGCGCGGGCGTGCGCGTGGCGCCCTTCAAGCCGCAGAACATGGCGCTCAACAGCGCGGTGACGATCGACGGCGGCGAGATCGGCCGCGTCCAGGCACTGCAGGCGATCGCGGCCGGCATCCCCGCGCATACCGACCTGAACCCGGTGCTGCTCAAGCCGAACAGCGATCGCGGCGCGCAGGTCATCATCCACGGCCACGCGCGCGGCAATCTCGATGCGCGTGCCTATCACGCCTACAAGCCGGTGGCCTTCGAGGCCGTGCTGGAATCCTACGAACGCCTGCGTGCCGCGTACGACGCGGTGATCGTCGAAGGCGCCGGCAGCCCCGCCGAGATCAACCTGCGCGAGGGCGACATCGCCAACATGGGTTTCGCCGAGCATGTCGACTGCCCGGTGGTGCTGGTCGCCGACATCGATCGCGGCGGCGTGTTCGCGCACCTGCTCGGCACGCTGGCCTGCCTGTCGCCGAGCGAGCGCGTGCGCGTGCGCGGCTTCGTGATCAACCGCTTCCGTGGCGATCCGGCCTTGCTGAAACCCGGCCTCGACTGGCTGGAGGCGCAGACCGGCAAGCCCGTGCTCGGCGTGCTGCCCTACCTGCACGGCCTCGCGCTCGACGCCGAGGACATGCTGCCGAGCCTGGCGCGCACCGAGGCCAGCGACCGCGCGTCGGGCGTGCTGCGGGTGGTCGTGCCGGCCGTGCCGCGCATCAGCAACCACACCGACTACGACGCGCTGCGCGCGCATCCGCGCGTCGATTTCTCGTACTGGAAAAGCGGCCCGATCCCCGCCGCCGACCTGGTGATCCTGCCCGGCTCGAAGAGCGTGCAGCGCGATCTCGAATGGCTGCGCGCCAACAGCTGGGATCGCGCGCTGCAGCGCCACCTGCGCTACGGCGGCAAGGTGATCGGAATCTGCGGCGGCATGCAGATGCTGGGCCGCTCGCTCGACGATCTGCGGGGCGTCGAGGGGCCGCCGGCTCGCGTGGCTGGACTCGGCCTGCTCGGCTACGACACCGAGCTGCGGCCCGAGAAGACGCTTGTCAACGTGGGCGGGCGGCTCGGCTGGGGGGAGGGGGCGGCCGTGAGTGGCTACGAGATCCACATGGGCGAGACGCGCGGCCCGGCGCTGGCGCGGCCGGCGCTGCGACTCGATGGGCCGCAAGGCGAGCGGCCGGACGGCGCCGTCTCGGAGGACGGGCAGATCCTGGCCACCTACCTGCATGGCCTGTTCGATGCGCCCGGCGCCTGCGCCGCGCTGCTCGAATGGGCCGGGCTGGATCGGGCGGAGGCGGTCGACTGGGCGGCCCTGCGCGAGGCCTCGATCGAGCGGCTCGCCGATACGCTCGCCGCGCATCTCGATCTCGAACGCGTGTTCGGCGCCTTCGTCTGATCGATTCATTCTTTTTGAGAAGTAATGTAATCCGATCCGGCGGCTTATCGGCGAAAACGGTTCGAATAAAGTTCGCTCCATTCCTTACTCGATGGAGTCCCACCATGAACCCGAACCGTTCTTACGAACTCGGCGCCATCTTGCTGCGTCTGGTGCTGGGCGTGCTGTACCTGATCCACGTCGGCCAGAAGCTCTTCGTCTTCACCCTGCCGGGTACCCGTGCAGTTCTTCGTCTCGATCGGCCTGCCGGGCTGGCTCGCCTATGTGACGATCGCCGTCGAGCTGATCGGCGGCCTCGCGCTGCTGACCGGTATTCAGGTCCAGATCGTCTCCCTGGTGCTGTTGGTGTTCATGCTCGGCGTGGTGCACACGCACTTCCCGAACGGCTTCGGCTTTGATTCGCCGCATGGCGGCTGGGAATATCCGGCCTTCTGGGCGGCCGCGCTGGCGGTGCAGGCGCTGATCGGCGCGGGCGCCTACGCGCTGGGCGGCAGCCGGACCGCCGCCAAGGCCGGCGTGCAGCGCGCGGCCTGAGCCCGGCGGCGGGGCGGCCGTCACGGCGATCGCCCCGCCGCGTGAATTTTGCCGGCATACCCCTGCGCGCAATGCGGCCTTTGACCGGGTCGCGCCGGCCGCGTCCTTCCGTCGGGCCTGCCCCGACACCCGGCGGCTTGCGCCTCCGGCATCAGCCGGCCTGGCCTCCAGCGCCGCGAAAACCGGCGCCAGGGCGCCTTCCGACGAGAATCGGCCCCGTGCCCCCGGCCCGGCCGTCATCCTGGGACGGGCTCCGGCCAGACCTGCGCCGGGGTGCCTATATCCAGTCCATCCGGCTGTCATCACGCCTGCCCCGTTCCGGGGCAGGGCGTTTTGCCGATATCATCGCTCCCTGTATCCGCAACTTTCCGTGGCGCCGACCGACCGGTGCCGCGCGGCTTTCCGGGGGTGTACATGACGGTGATCGTGGTGGCAAATCCGAAGGGCGGCGTCGGCAAGAGCACGCTGTCCACCAATCTGGCCGGCTATTTCGCGGCCCAGGGCGTCTGGGTGGCGCTGGCCGACCTGGACCGGCAGCAGTCCTCGCACGGCTGGCTCGGGCTGCGGCCCGCCACGCTGCCGGCCATCGAGGCCTGGGCGCTCGACCGGAACGCGCCGGCCAAGCCGCCGCGCGGCCTCGAATACGCGGTGATCGACACGCCCGCCGGCCTGCACGGCAACCGGCTCGATCTCGCGCTCGACCTGGCCGACAAGGTGATCGTGCCGCTCCAGCCCTCGATGTTCGATATCCTCGCCACCCAGCAATTCCTCGAGCGGCTGGCCGCCGAGAAGGCGGTGCGCAAGGGCGCGGTGCAGGTCGGCATCGTCGGCATGCGCGTCGATGCGCGCACCCGCTCGGCCAAGCAGTTGCAGCGCTTCGTCGAGGGACTCGCGCTGCCGGTGCTCGGCTACCTGCGCGACACCCAGAACTACGTGCAGGTGGCCGCGCACGGCCTGACCCTGTGGGATGTCGCCAGGAGCCGCGTCGAGAAGGATCTCGAGCAGTGGCAGTCGATCGTCGACTGGGCGCAGGCCCGGCCGGGCAAGGTCGATAAAGCCGACAAGGCTCACTGAGCCTTTCCCGGCGCCTCGAAAAACGAAACCCGCAGTTCGCGAGAACGGCGGGTTTTCTGCTGCCGGCCGGGGATGGCCCGGCGCTCAGGTCCAGTTCTGGGTCGGCACGTGGTCGCGGCTGCCCTTCACCTTGTTGTGCTCGTCGACGAACACCAGGTCCGGCTTCCAGCCGGCCTTCAAGTCGGCTTCGTCGACCACCGCGAACGCGGCGATGATCACCAGGTCGCCGAGCTGCGCGCGCCGCGCCGCCGAGCCGTTCAGCGAGATCATGCCGCTGCCGCGCTCGCCCCTGATCGCGTAGGTCGAGAAGCGCTGGCCGTTGTTGATGTTCCAGACGTCGATCCGTTCGTTCTCGACGATGTTCGAGGCTTCGAGCAGGTCCTCGTCGATCGCGCAGGAGCCCTCGTAGTGGAGCTCGCAGTGCGTGACCGTGGCGCGGTGGATCTTCGATTTCAGCATGTGGCGCTGCATGGTGTGTCCTGATGCGGTGAGGCGGAAGCGCAACGGCGGGCCGTCAGATTTCCAGGTTGTCGATGAGGCGCGTGGCGCCGAGCTTGGCGGCGGCCAGCACCACCAGCGGCTCGCCGGCCTCGAGCTGTTCGGCGCTCGGCGCGACCAGGTTGGCGCGGCGGCGGATCGCGATGTAGTCGGGTTGCCAGCCGCGCGCGGCCAGCGCCTCGCGGGCTGCGGCCTCGACCTTGGCCAGCTCGCGCTCGCCGCCCAGCACCGTCTCGGGGGGGGGGGGGGGGGGGGGGGGGCGCGGGGGGGGGGGGGGGGGGGGGGGGGGGGGGGGGGGGGGGGGGGGGGGGG
>JAYFRU010000164.1:0-7108 GCA_040946965.1 Burkholderia sp.
TCCACCTCCAAATAGGTGGACACCTATGCTCCTCGCTCAGAGCACCGTTGGATAGACGCCGATAATGGATCGCTTACATATTGTCCAACGCGCCGTGCCGCCGTTATCTGGCGCCGCCGGAAAAGCACGGATTTAGACCGCCATCGACAGTAGGAAATGATCGGATGAATGCGCGTCAGATAGAAGTACTCACGCGCCGTATAACCGGTTGCCTCGCGCAGTTCGCGCACCGCGCAGGCCAGCGAGCCTTCCTGCGGATCGAGCTTGCTGGCCGGGTCTTCATTCGGCCATGACCTTGCCGATTGGATAGCGGAACTGGCTTTCCATCAAGACGCGGCCATCGTCGAACAGCGGGATCACCATCACGGCGCCCGGATGGCGGATGTACTCACGCGTCGCATGCTTGCCGTTGGGCAGGCGCACCGTGTCGCGCTTCACTTTCAGGAAATGGCCGTCGAGAATGGATTCGCTTTCGACGCAGACTTCGGTCAGTTTGGCGTCGTGATTCGGTAATTCGGCCATCGTCGGCTCCAAGGTTGGACGCGACGGCCGAGCGCCGTCAGCGTCGTTTGACGAGATACTGGAACGTGAAGCCGGGGAACGCGAACACCACGAACAGGCTGAAGGTGATCGCATAGAACTGCCAGCCCTGTTCGAAGCGGTTGCCGGCACGGGACTCGAGCCAGAAGCCGAGCACGCCGACCGCGAAGTACAACACGATCATCTCGGCGATCCGCCACCATCCGCTCTTGCGGTCAGCGGCGCCAACCGGAATGAACGCGAAGGCCTGCTGATTCACGAACGGCAGGTTGGCGCCCAGCAGCGCCAACAACACGATGAACCAACCGGCTGCCGACATTTCAGAGCGGCAGCGTATGGCTGACGGCCTGCAGGCAGACCTCCATCAGCTGGCCGGGCATGATGCCGAGCACGAGCACGGCCAGGCCGTTGAGCAACAACACCGCGCGGTTCGCCGTGTCGCTCATGAGCGGATTCGTGTCCTGCGGCGCATCGAAGTACATCAGCTTCACGATACGCAGATAGTAGAACGCGCCGAACAACGAACTGATGACACCGAGGATCGCGAGCCAGGTCAGGCCGGCGTTGATGGTGGCCTCGAGCACCACGAGCTTGGCGTAGAAACCCACCGTCGGCGGAATGCCAGCCAGTGAGAACATCATCAGCATCATCACGAACGCGAACACCGGGCTGCGCTTGTTCAGGCCCTTGAAATCATCGAGCGTTTCCGCCTCGAAATCGCGACGTGCCAGCAGCATCACGATGCCGAAGGCGCCGAGCGTGGTGAGCAGGTAGACGATCGAGTAGAACATCGCCGAGCTGTAGGCCGTGGCCGTGAAGGCCGGGCTGCCCTTCACCACGCCCGAGAGCAGGCCGAGCAGCACGAAGCCCATGTTGGAGATCGCCGAGTAGGCCAGCATCCGCTTGACGTTGCGCTGGACGATACCGGTGATGTTGCCGACGATCAGCGACAGCGCCGCCAGGATCACCAGCATCTGCTGCCAGTCCGCCGCCAGCGGCAACAGGCCCATCACCAGGAAGCGCAAGCCCCAGGCGAAGGCCGCCACCTTCGGGCCGCCGCCGGTCATCAGCGACATCGCTGTGGGCGCGCCCTGGTAGACGTCGGGCACCCACATGTGGAACGGTACCGCGCCGAGCTTGAAGGCCACGCCGGCGATGATGAAGATCACGCCGAACAGCAACACGATATTGTTGATGCGGCCCGAGGCGACGGCATTGAGCACGTCCTGCAGTTCGAGCGAGCCGGTGGCGCCATACACCATCGAGATGCCGTACAGCACGAAGCCGGAGGCCAGCGCGCCGAGCACGTAGTACTTCATCGCCGCCTCGCTCGATTGCGCGCCGTCGCGACGCAGCGCGATCAGCGCGTAGAGCGACAGCGACATCAGTTCGAGGCCGAGATAGAGCGTCAGGAAGTTGTTGCCCGAGATCATCACGAGCTGGCCGAGCAGCGAGAACATCCCGAGCAGGAACACGTCGCTGCGGAACAGGCCCCGGTCCGACAGGTAGCGCCGCGAGTAGATCATCGAGGCCGCGAAGCCGATCGACACGACCGCCTTCATCACACTGGAAAAGGCGTCGGCCACCACCATCCGAGAGAAGAAGTAGTACTGGTGCGGATCGAGGGCCTGGAGCGCAAACCACACGCCGGCGACAACGGACGAGACGACCGCGATCAAATACGTGAGACGGCGGCCGGACTCGCCGGAGATGGTGTCGTTGATCCACGCCAGAATGATGGCGAGCATCACGAGCGCGTCGGGCAACAAGGCATTCATAGGTGCGTTTTGCATGGTCTTGGTTTCCTCCGCCCACACTTACTGCTGGGCCAGCGGCAGCTTGGATTGCGCAACGTGAGAGAGGAGATTTTCTACGGAAACGTGCATCACGTCGGTGAAGGGCTTCGGATACAGGCCCATCAGCAGCGTGAACGCGGCCAGCACGGCGAGCATCGAGAATTCGCGCGCGCCGATGTCCTTCAGCGTCGTTACCTTCTCGTTGACCACCTTGCCGAAATAGACGCGCTTGTACATCCACAGCGTGTAGCCCGCGCCGAGAATCAGCGTGAAGCCCGCGCCGAACGCGATCCAGAAATTGAACTTCACCGACGCGAGTATCACCATGAACTCGCCGACGAAGCCCGAGGTGCCGGGCAGGCCGCAGTTCGCCATCGCGAACAGCAGCGCGAAGGTGGCGAACTTCGGCATGACGTTCACGACCCCGCCGCACTCGGCGATATTGCGCGTATGCAGGCGATCGTACAACACGCCGATGCAAAGGAACATCGCGCCGGACACGAAACCGTGCGAGATCATCTGCACGATCGCGCCCTCGACGCCGAGCTGGCTGAAGATGAAGAAACCGAGCGTGACGAAGCCCATGTGGGCGATCGACGAATAGGCGACCAGCTTCTTCATGTCGGTCTGCACCATCGCGACCAGGCCGATGTAGATCACAGCAATCAGGGACAGCCCGATCACGACCGGGGCCAGATAGTGCGCCGCATCGGGCGTGACCGGCAGGGAGAAGCGCAGGAAGCCGTAGGCGCCGAGCTTGAGCATGATCGCCGCCAGCACCACCGAGCCGCCGGTCGGCGCCTCGACGTGCGCATCGGGCAGCCAGGTGTGGACCGGCCACATCGGCACCTTCACCGCGAAAGCGAGGAAGAAGGCGCCGAACAGCAGCAGCTGCGGCGTCATCGCCAGCTTCGCGCCTTGCCAGGCCGCGAGATCGAAGGTATGCGTCTCGCGATACAGATAGATCAACGCGATCAGCATCAGCAACGAGCCGGCCAGCGTGTAGAGAAAGAACTTGAAGGCCGCGTAGACGCGGTTCGGGCCGCCCCAGACGCCGATGATGATGTACATCGGGATCAGCGTGGCCTCGAAGAACACGTAGAACAGCAGGCCGTCGGCCGCCGAGAACACCCCGATCATGATGCCCGACAGCATCAGGAATGAAGCCAGATACTGCGAGACGTTCTCGGTGATGACTTCCCAGCCGGCCACCACGACGATGACCGTGATCAGTGCCGTCAGCACGACGAACCACATCGAGATGCCGTCGACGCCGAGGTGATGCGAGACATTGAAACGGTCGATCCAGATCACGTTCTCTTCGAACTGAAGAGCCGCAGTGCTCGGATCGAAACCGGTGACGAGCGGAATCGTGACTGCAAACCCGAGCAGCGAACCGATCAGCGCGACCCAGCGGGCCAGGCCGGGCTTCCGGTCGGTACCCACGGCCAGGATGAGCAGGCCAAACACGATCGGAAGCCAAATGGCGGTACTGAGAATCGGAAATGCGGGCATGAGTGGGTTCCTCTCCTTTTCTTATTTGCCGCCGAGCGTAACAAACAGGGTAAGGAGACCCAACATGCCAATGATCATCGCGAACGCGTAATGATAGATGTAGCCGGACTGCAGGAAGCGAATCACGCCGGCGAACCAGCTGACGAATCGCGCGCTCCCGTTGACGATTCCATCGATCACGACGACGTCGCCCTCTTTCCACAGGCCCCGGCCGACTGCGACCGAGCCCCTGGCGAACACGACCTCGTTGATCTTGTCCATGTAGTATTTGTTGTCGAGCAGCGTATAGATCGGACCGGCCGCGCGGCGGATCGCCGCCGAAAGGTCCGGGCGCTTCAGATACAGGAACCAGGCAACGACCACGCCTGCGAGCGCGAGCCAGGCCGGCAGGCCCGACACCGAATGCAGGCCCATCGCGGCCCAGCCGTGGAATTCATCGGCCATCTCGGCAAGCGCCGGATGGTTCTGCCCGATGAAGATCACCTTGTCGAACGCCACGCCGTGCTGGAAGAAGTCGCCGAACAGCATCGGACCGATCGCCAAGCCGCCGATCAGCACGGACGGAATCGCGAGCAGCACCAGCGGCACCCAGATGACCCACGAGGTTTCGTGCGGTTCATGTGCGTGATCGTCATGGCCGTGCGCGTCATGCCCATGCCCTTGCGCGGCGGCCTTGCCCATCGGCGAATCGGGATGCTTCGGCTTGCGGAAGCGCTCCTCGCCGTGGAATACTAGGAAATACATGCGGAACGAGTACAACGCGGTCACGAACACGCTGGCGATCACGGCGAAGTATGCGAACCCCGAACCCGGCAGATGCGAGAGCTTGACCGCATCGATGATTGAGTCCTTCGAGTAGAAGCCCGAGAAGAACGGCGTGCCGATCAGCGCGAGCGAGCCGATCAGCGAGGTGATCCAGGTGATCGGCATGTACTTGCGCAGGCCGCCCATGTTGCGGATGTCCTGGTCGTGGTGCATGCCGATGATCACCGAGCCCGCCGCGAGGAACAGCAGCGCCTTGAAGAAGGCATGCGTCATCAGGTGGAACACGGCGACCGGATAGGCCGACACGCCGAGCGCGACCGTCATGTAGCCGAGCTGCGAGAGCGTCGAGTATGCGACCACGCGCTTGATGTCGTTCTGGATCACGCCGAGGAAACCCATGAACAGCGCGGTGATGGAGCCGATCACGGTGATGAAGGACAGCGCCGTGTCGGACAGCTCGAACAGCGGCGTCATGCGCGTGACCATGAACACGCCGGCCGTCACCATGGTGGCCGCGTGGATCAGCGCCGAGATTGGCGTCGGGCCTTCCATCGAGTCGGGCAGCCAGACGTGCAGCGGGAACTGCGCCGATTTGCCCATCGCGCCGATGAACAAGCAGATGCAGGCCACCGTCAGCAGGCCCCAGTCGGTGCCCGGGAAGTGCATCGCGGCCAGCGCGTTGCTCTTCGCGAACACTTCGCCGTAGTTCATCGAGCCGCCGTAGGCCAGCAGCAGGCCGATGCCGAGCAGGAAGCCGAAATCGCCGACGCGGTTGACGATGAACGCCTTCATGTTGGCGTAGATCGCGCTTTCCCGCGTGTAGTAGAAACCGATCAGCAGGTAGGACACGAGGCCGACCGCCTCCCAGCCGAAGAACAGCTGGAGGAAGTTGTTGCTCATCACGAGCATCAGCATCGAGAACGTGAACAGCGAGATGTAGGAGAAGAAGCGCTGGTAACCGTCCTCCTCTTCCATGTAGCCGATCGTGTAGATGTGCACCATCAGCGAGACGAAGGTGACCACCACCATCATCATCGCGGTCAGCGAATCGACGAGGAAGCCGACTTCGAGCTTGAGCGGCCCGACTTGCATCCATTCATAGATAGTGGCGTTGAAGCTCGCGCCACCCAGCACCTGCTGGAACACCAGGCAAGAGAGGATGAAGGAGATCAGGACGCCGAGGATCGTCACGCGGTGCGCGCCCTTGCGGCCGACGGTATTGCCGAACAGGCCGGCGATGATCGAGCCGGCGAGCGGCGCCAGCGGAATCGCCAGCAGCGTGGTTTCGTTGAGTGTGGTCGACATAGCAGACTCGCCTGAAATTAGCCCTTGAGCTGGTCGAGATCCTCGACATTGATCGTGTCGAGTTTGCGGAACAGCGTCACCAGAATCGCGAGGCCGATTGCCGCTTCCGCCGCTGCAACCGTAAGCACGAAGAACACGAAGATCTGTCCGTGCACGTCCCCGAGATAATGCGAGAACGCGACGAAGTTCGTATTGACCGCGAGCAGCATCAGCTCGATCGCCATCAGGATCACGATGATGTTGCGGCGGTTCAGGAAGATGCCGACGATGCTGATCGCGAACAGGATCGCACCGAGCACCAGGTAGTGGGCAAGAGTCAGGTTCAACATGTTTCGGTTCTCCTCCGCTCAGCTCTTGGTGGTCGCGGCAGGCTCGGCTGCGGCGGGTGCCGCTTCCGGCACCGGCGGCTTCTCGGCCGCCATCTTCACGAGACGCACGCGATCCTGGCGGCGCACGCTGACCTGGTCGGACACGCGCTGGCACTTGCGCTCCTTGCTGCGGCCCGAGGTCAGCGAGACCGCCGCGATGATCGCGACCAGCAGCACCAGGCCGGCGATTTCGAAGGCGAAGATGTAGTCGGTGTAGATCACCTTGCCGATCAGCTGCGTGTTCGTCATGTTGGCGAGCGTGCCGGAGGCGATCTCGCGCACCGGCGAGGCGGTCGCGCCGTAGCCGCGCCAGAGGATCAGCGCGGTCTCGACCACGATGATCGCGCCCACCACTGTGGCCATCGGCACGAAGCGGCGGAAGTCGCGGCGCAGCACGTCGGTGTTGATGTCGAGCATCATCACCACGAACAGGAACAGCACCATCACCGCGCCGACATAGACGAGCACCAGCAGGATGGCGAGGAACTCGGCATCGAGCAACATCCAGATCGCGGCCGCGTTGAAGAACGTGAGGACGAGGAAGAGCGCGGAAGCCACGGGGTTGCGCGCGGTGATCACCTTCAGCCCCGAGATCACCAGCAGCAGCGAGAAGATGTAGAAGAGTACGGTCGTGAAGTCCATGGTTACCGGTTCATCGTTTAGGCCTTGGTCAGGCACGGTTCTCGGGCACTGCGACGTGCCGCGCCTGCGACGTGCCGCGCACCGTTGCCGCAGCGGCTCTGGGGGGGGGGGGGGGGGGGGGGGGGGGGGGGGGGGGGGGGGTGGGGGGGGGGGGGGGGGGGGGGGGGGGGGGGGGGG
>JAYFRU010000165.1:0-7090 GCA_040946965.1 Burkholderia sp.
CCGCAATTCGTGGTTGCGGACGCAATAATCGACTCCTTTACCCCAGCCCGCTAGGTGCGGAGAAATTCGCGCTTACGCATCGACGGCCGGCATGCCCTCGGCCTGCGTCGGCCCGGCCAGCTTCTGCAACGTCTACGCCGGCTCCTGATGCGCCCCCTGGAAAATTTTTCATCGACGACGGAATATCGGGTCGCGGGCGGTGTTCGCTCCGTGTGACCCGATTTGCCCAGCCATGACTTCCGTACCCGAACCGATCCCGTCCGAGCAGGACGTGCAGGCCTATGCAGACGGCCGGCTCGCCGCCGACCGGGAGCATAGCGTGGGCGCGTACCTGGCCCGGCGTCCCGCCGAGGCGCGCCGCGTCGCGTCGCGTTCTATGCGCGGGTCAATGCGCAGTTGCGCAACCATTTTTCGGACGACGGCCTCGCCGCCGCCGTCCTGCCGCCGAGCCCGGCGTTGACGCCGATGTCGGCACCGGTGCAGGTTTCCGCGCCGCTCAGGCCGCGCCGCGCCGCCTGGTTCGGCTACCGGCTGGCGGCCGCCGCGCTGGCCCTGCTGGCTGCGGCGGGCCTGCCGCAGCTGCTGCGAGTGCCGGATCACCGGCTCGACACCGCCGCCTATGCGATGCTGCTGGCCTTGCCGGGCGTCGACCCGGCGATGGGGCGCGCCGCTCCATCGTCCGGCGCGGCGCCCGTCGGGGCCGCCGAGGCCTCGGTGCCGGTTGGGGGATCAATCGTCGGATCATCCGGCCGGCTCGCAGCCGCCGGCGGCCGCCGCGCGCCTCGCGACCGGCGCGCTGGCCGGCTCGTCCCTGCTGCTCGCCTCGAAACCCATGCCGCGCGACGCGGCGCCGGATCTCGGCGCGGTCGGGTTCCACCTGGCTGGCGCGCGTCGCCTCAACATCTGGCCCTTCGCGAGCGCCAACGCCTACGTCTACCGCAACGCGGCTGGCGAGCCGGCCGTGCTGGTCGCGCACGGCACGCCCGAAGGCGGCGGCCACTGGCAGGCGCGCCGCATCGGCGGGGTGCGCCTGCTGGAGTGGACATCGCGCGCCGGCCAACATATCGTGATCGCCGGTGACGCAGGCACGCGCGGCTTGATGCGGGCCGCCGACCTGCTGGCCGGCGACTGAATGCGCCGCCTATCATCCTTGCCGTCCGGCATCGGGCCGACCCAGCCATGACTATCCGAGACGAACTGATCGACCATGTCCCGCGCTTGCGACGCTACGCGCGCGCGCTGATCCACAACCGGGAACTCGCCGACGACCTGGTGCAGGACACGCTCGAGCGCGCGCTGCGCCATACCGAGCAGTTCCAGGCCGGCACCGACCTGCGTGCCTAGCTCTTCACGATCATGCACAACGTGTTCGCGAACCAGGCCCGGCGGCCCGGCGCGCGCGCCGAGCATGTCTCGATGGACGACGACGAGGCGGTGTCCGAGGCCGCGCTGGCCGTGTCGAGCGGCGCCACGCGCTCGCTGGAGGTGCGCGATCTCGACTACGCGCTGCAGCGCCTGCCGCTCGACCAGCGCCAGGTGGTGCTGCTGGTCGGGCTCGAGGAGCTCAGTTACGCCGAGGTGGCGCTGGCGCTCGGCATTCCCGTCGGCACCGTGATGTCGCGGCTCTCGCGCGGCCGCGAGCGCCTGCGCGCGCTGATGTCCGGAACCCAACCCAGCGCAAACCTGAAGGTGGTGCGATGAACGACCAAGCCACGCCGATCACCGAATCGGAACTGCATGCCTACGTGGACGGCACGCTCGACGAGGCGCGCCGCGCCCATATCGACCGTCTGCTCGAGACCGATCACGCGCTCGCCGACCGGATCGGCGACTACTTCTCGATCAACGCCCTGCTGCACGAGCGTTACGACCGCGTGTTCGACGAGCCGCTGCCCGCGCGGCTGCTGCCGCCCGAGGACTTCGCGCCCGAGGCGCGGCAGGCCGAGGCGGCCGGCCCGCTGCCCGGCGGCGCGGGGGGAGCAGCCACACCGGCCGTTTCGGCGGTACCGGGCGCGGCGCACCCCGCCGCCAACTGGAAGCGTTTCGCCGGCCTGGCTGCGGCGCTGGTGCTCGGCATCGGGATCGGCGCGGGCGGCGTGCTGAGCCCGGTCGGGCGCGGCGTGCTGGGCGGCGACGGCAGCGGCGACGGCGGCGGCGGCGGCGGCTCGAGCATCCATGCCTCGTACAGCGGCGCGGCGCTGGCGCGGCAATCGGCGATCGCCTATGTCACCTATGCGCCGATGATCACGCGGCCGGTCGAGGTGGGCGCCGATCGCGAGCAGGATCTGGTGCAATGGCTGTCGAGCCGGCTCGGCACCGACGTGCGCCCGCCGGTGCTGACCCGCGCCGGCTACGAGCTGATGGGCGGGCGCCTGCTGCCCGGCGACGACGGCCCGATCGCGCAGTTCATGTACCACAACGCGCTCGGCGAGCGGATCACGCTGAACATCTCGCACCGCAAGCTCAGCTCGGACGTGACGGCCTTCAAGCTCTACCAGAGCGGCCCGGTCAACGTGTTCTACTGGATCGACGGCCGCTTCGGCTATGCCGTCTCGGGCGGGATGGATCGCCAGGCGCTGCTCGACCTGTCGCACGAGGTCTACGAGCAGTTGACTGCCAGCTGCGGCCCGCAGCCGGCCAAATGAGCGGGATGGACGACACGGGCGGGGCGGAGGAGACGAACGGTAGGCGCGGGACGAATACGAGCACGATGCGGATCCGCCGCAGCGCGCCGGGCGAGGAGCCGGCCTTGCTGGCGATCTTCCTGTCCTCGGTGCGCGGCCCCTGGCCTCGCGCGACTACACGCCGGCGCAGATCGATGCGCCTGGGCACCGCCCGCGGCCGACGCGGCCTGGTGCGAGGCCCGGCTGCTGGCCTATGCGGACCTGCAGCCGAGCGGCTATCTCGATCATTTCTACGTGGTGGCCGACGCAGCCGGGCGGGGCATCGGCGCCGCGCTGATGCGGCACCTGCTCGGCATCGCGCGCGAGCAGGGCATCGACACGATCACCGCCGATGTCAGCCTGAGCGCCCGGGCCTTCTTCGAACGCTTCGGCTTCACGGTGGAACAGGAGCAATGCGTCAGCGTGCGCGGCGTGAGCCTGCGCAACGCGCGCATGCGCCTGGTCGTTGCCACCGGGCGCGGCGCCTCCCTTCCCACTTCCCACCGGCCCGCTCGCCGGCGACCCTCTCAACGATTGACGTCGACCACCAGGCGGCCGCGCACCTTGCCGGCCAGCAGCGCTGCGCCGGCCTCGATGGCCTCGGCCAGGCCGATCTCGCGCGTGATGGTGTCGAGCTGGGCGAGATCGAGCGTGTCGGCCAGCGCGCGCCAGGCGGCCTCGCGCTCGGCCTGGGGCCGCGTCACGCTGTTGATGCCCAGCAGGCTCACGCCGCGCAGGATGAAGGGCGCGACCGTGGCCGGCAGGGTCATGTCCTGCGCGAGCCCGCAGGCGGCCACCGCGCCGTCGGCGCGCAGCGAGGCGCAGACATTGGCCAGCGTCACGCCGCCCACCGAATCCACCGCCGCAGCCCAACGTTCCTTCTGCAGCGGTTTGCCGGGCTCGGACAGGGTCGCGCGATCGATCACCTCGGCCGCGCCCAGCGTGCGCAGGTAATCGGCTGCCTGGGTCTTGCCGGTCGAGGCCGCCACGCGATAACCGCGCCGCGCCAGCAGCGCGATCGCGAAACTGCCCACGCCGCCGCTCGCGCCCGTCACCAGCACCTCGCCGCGCGACGGCTCTATGCCGTGCCGCTCCAGTGCCAGGATGCACAGCATCGCCGTGTAGCCGGCGGTGCCGGCGGCCATCGCCTGCCGTGCCGTGAGCCCCTCGGGCAGCGAGATCAGCCAGTCGCCATTGACGCGCGCGCGCTGCGCGAGGCCGCCCCAATGCTGCTCGCCCACTCCCCAGCCATTGAGCAGCACGACGTCGCCGGCGCGATAGGCGGGATGCGAGCTGTCGGCCACGGTGCCGGCGAAATCGATGCCGGGCACCATCGGGAAGCGCCGCACCACGGGGCTCTTGCCGGTGATCGCCAGGCCGTCCTTGTAGTTCAGCGTGCTGTATTCGACGTCGACCAGCACGTTGCCCTCGGGCAGGCGGCTGTCGTCGAGCGTGTCGAGGCGCGTGCGGCTCTTGCCGCTTTCGTCCTGGTCGATCAGGAGGCAGTGGAACGTCATGCATCACTCCGGGGGAAGTCGGTCCGCAGGCCGACGGGCGGGGCTTGCCGTCGGCCGCGCGGGAGGCAGGCCGGCGAGAAAGCCATCGAAGAAGGTGTCGAGCGGCGCGCCGTCGCGCAGCAGCCGGGCGCGCAGCACCGCGCCTTCCCAGCCGATCCAGAAGAAGGCCGCCAGGCGCTCGAGGTCGGCATCGGCCGCGAGCGCCTGCTCTTGCTGGGCCTCGCGCAGGCAGCGCGCGACGCGCGCCTGCCAGCCCGTGAAGATCGCCGCGAGCCGTTCGCGGAAACCCTCGGGCAGCGCGCCCGCCTCCAGGCCGAGATTGCCGACCAGGCAGCCGCGCGTGAAGTCGTGCCGCGCCATGCCGGCCTTGGCGTCCTCGACGAAGGCGGCGAGCCGCGCCAGCGCGGGCTGGCTGTCGTCGAGTAGCCAGCGCTCGAGCTCGGCGGCGAAGTAGCTGTCGTAGGCGTCCATCAGCTTGCGGCCGAAGGCGTCCTTGCTCTCGAAGTAGTGATAGAAGGAGCCCTTCGGGATGCCGACGCGCTTGAGCACGGCGTCCAGGCCGGTGGCGGCGAAACCCTGCTCGGTCAGCAATTCCATGCCGGCGCGCAGCAGCACGCCGCGCGTGTCGGCATGTGCCTGGGGGTTCTTCGGGGGACGGCCGCAGCGCGGCTTGACGGGGATCGAGGACATGCGGCAGATTTTAGACCGATCGTCTATAAAATTCAAAGCGAAATCTGGAGACGGCGCGATGGCCGCGCACAGGCGCGCGTCTCAGGCGAGCGGGAAGGGGGCGGCGGGGGCGAGATCGAGATGTTGCGGCGCTTGCGCGACGAAACAGCGGCCCTGGTCGTCGTAATCGCAGCGGGTGAGGGTGGCGCGGCGCGGGCCGGTCGAGCTGGCCGCGTAGTCGATCAGGTTGACCGAATTCGGCATGCCGGCGTGCAGGCGCCGCGAGACGGCCGTGCCGCCCTGGACCATGAACACCGGCCGCGTAGCATCGCCATCGCCGCTGGGCGGCGTGACCAGCCAGGCGCCGGCGCGATGCGTGTGGCCGCCCAGCACCAGGTCCACCCCGGCCGCCGCCCAGCGGCGCAAGGCCGCCTTGCCGCCGTGCAGCCGGTCGTGACGATTTGTGGGCCAGATCGCGACGATCGGTTGATGCACCACCACCACGCGCAGTTGCGCGGGGCTCGCCAGCTCAAGCCGTCGCGCCACGCGTTCCACTTGTTCGGCCGAGATTTCGCCGGCCGTGTGGCGCGCCGGCCGGGTGGTGTTCACGCCGATCGCCAGCAGCGCCGGCGCGTCATACACGGGTTCGAGCTGGTTGCCGAAGGTGCGCCGGTAGCGCGCGTAAGGTTGCCGCCAGCGCGCGATCAGGTCGAACAGCGGCAGGTCGTGGTTGCCGGGAATCGCCAGCACCGGCTGCGCGCCGAGCCGCGCGACGAAGGCACGGGCCGCCTCGAACTGATGCCGCCGCGCGCGCTGCGTGAGATCGCCCGACATCACCACCAGCTCGGGCCGTTCGGCGCCGAAATGCGGACCGGAGATTTGCAGCAGCCGGCTCATTGTCGGTTGCGCTCGGCCTGCTCGGCTTCGGGCTTGAGCAGCCGCAAGGGGCGTTCGCCGACGCGGAACACCAGCGGCAGCGGTAGCCGCAGGATCTCGCCGTCGGTGGCGACCTTGACCGGGCGCGGCCGCGTGGAGCGGCGCGTGAGCGTGAAGCGCTCGAAGCCGAAGCCGATCACGTCGTCGGCGTCGCGCATCCGGCTGAACGCGCCGCGCAGCGACAACAGAATCTGGGCGAGCCGGCCGTGCGCGAGCGGTGCCATCGCCACCAGCATGCCCTGCGCGAGCAGCGGCGCCTCGGCCGCGCACACCTGCTCCCCAGCTGCAGCCGGTTGTTGGCGACGAACAGCGTGGTGGTGTGCAGCTCGCGGGTGGTGCCCTCGTGTTCGACACGCAGGTGCAGCGGCCAGTGCGGGCGCAGCAGGGTGGCGTCGCCGAGCCGAGCGCGACCAGCCGGCTGCGCCCGAACTGTCGCTTGTAGGCCTCGCGCTGTTCGAGCAGCCGCGGATAGAGGCCGAGGCTGGCGTTGACAAGGAACAGCGCGTCGTTGACGAAGCCCACCTGCACCGGATGCACGCGCGCACTCAGCAGCAGCGCGATCGCCTGTTCGGGGTCGGCGGGGATGCCGTGGTCGCGGCTGAAGTAGTTGAAGGTACCGCGCGGCAGCACGCCGAACACGCAGCCGGCGTCGTAGGCGGCGCGCGCCACGGTGCGCAGCGTGCCGTCGCCGCCGACGCCGACCAGCACGCCGTGGCGCGTGCTCGGCCGCCTGCGCCACGCTGGCTTCCAGCCGCGACGGCTCGGTGACGCTCACCAGCTCGTAACGGCGTCCCGCGCGGGAAAACACGGCATCGAGCTGGGCAGTCAGGGTATCGATTTCGCGCCGGCGGCCCGAGCCGGCATTGACCACGAAGATACAGGGCGCGTCGGGCGCGGGAGCGGGTTCGGGTGCCGCGTCGAAAGGCGCGGATTCCGCAGCGGGTGGCGAGCGCATCGGGCAGCCCTCGGGGACGGTGAAGCTTACGATTCTATTTCAATCCGGTGGTCGTGCGCAGATCGGGATGCGCGAAGGTTCCGCCGCCCGGCTCTGTCCCTGTCGATTTCGGCTGGCTACACTGCGCGATCGCGCTCGCCGAATGCCGGCAGCCACCAGAACGAATACCAGCAGAGGAGACAAGCAGCATGACGCACGACACGACCCAGGGCCCCCGCGACGCGGAGGCCGTCACCACCTGGCGCGGCCCCTCGCTGGAGAACGCCCATTGCGCGGGGTCTTCGCGGAAAAGTGTGATGGGGAAACGCTATTTTTCAGATTCGAGGCAGCATGCAAGTGAGGATCTTCAA